>NZ_CP029151.1:567500-800000 GCF_003095655.1 Dokdonia sp. Dokd-P16 | reverse complement strand
CGATCTTTGATTATCTTATCTACAACTTCATAACGATCTTTTAATCCCTTCTCACAAAGCTCGAGAAGTTTTTTGTAATCTGCTTCCGGACTCTCTAATAGTCTAGTTAAGTTTTGTGAGGGTTTATCTTTGCTAAAATTGAAATCGATCTTACATTCTCGTAAGAGGTTATTGGTATTCTCAACAAGTGATGGATAGTCTTTAAAAACCTGAGCAATCTCTTTTCGTGAGTACATCAAGTCATTAGGACTTCCCTGATCTGTAAGCGCTAGCGTGCTAAGTAATACATTAGTGTCTATAGCTCTTAATAAACGATGCGTGTTAAAATCTCGCTTATCGCGAAAGCTTACTGTATGGAGAATAACTAACTTTTTTGTTAATGAACTAAGAGAAGAAAATTTAAGCTTATAAATATCTTTTGCTCGCACACCTATATATTCATTACTAGCGAAAGTTACTTTCCCTAGCTCCATTACATTTTCAAAAGGATAAATAATTGCAACATTTTCAAAATGTGGAGCTTGATCAGGAAATGGAGTTTTGTTATGTAAGTGTTTTGATAAGTAGTTGTTTATTTCAAGGAAGCCTTGGTTATTCATTGCGAGTGCAACGTAGCACTGTTTCGTATTGTTTCTAAAATCGACACCTATGATAGGTTTTATGTTTTTTTCCTTTGCGCGACGCACAAAATTTAGACAGCCAGATGTATTATTAATATCTGTAAGTGCAAAATGAGTACACCCTTCATGTATCGCTAGGTCTAGTAATTCCTCCTCAGAAATTGTTCCATATCTTAAACTAAAATAAGAGTGATTATTGAGATACATGAATTTAGTCTTGGGGTTTAAATAAATAATAGAGGTGTTTTTTACTGATGTCTGTGAGCTAAGAGTATAGGAGGTTCACCGTTAAAAGGATTACCTTGATTTCCTATAGTTCTGGATCCTTCACCTATCGTATTTGCTCTTCGCACGCTATGATCGCCATATTTATTTCTTAGTTCGTCCATTGCTTTGTAAAGATTTACGGTCTTGTTAGTATTCTCAAAAAGGTCTATTTGATAATGTCCCTCTGTAAGACCACCAAAGCGTACACCTACTAACCTAATAAGCATCCTACGATTATTAAGCTTATTAAAAAGTTCTATTACTGTGGGAATGAGAACATGATCTGCAGCGGTGTAGGGGATACGCATCTGTTTTGAATATGTTTGAAAATCTGAGTATCTAATTTTTAATGTTACGACAGAAGTGAGTTTATTACCACGCCGTAGTTGGAAAGCTAGATTTTCTGCCATGGCAGTTATAGTAGTATGTAACTTCACCATGTCAATTGTGTCTTGACCATAAGTGCGTTCACTAGAGATAGATTTGCGTTCGTGATACTCTACAATAGGGCTGTCATCAATACCATTACAACGCTCCCAGATAATGCGTCCATTTTTTCCAAAAACAGATGTCATCATTTCTACAGGCATTTGTTGTACAAGGTCTACCGTGCGCACACCGAGATTACAAAACTGAGTAAATGTCTTTTGTCCTACTGAAGGAATTTTTTTGATAGATAATGGTGCAAGAAATACTTTCTCATAACCAGGGTCAATTTTAATCTCATTATTAGGTTTAGCTTCTCCCGTAGCTACTTTTGATACCGTTTTGTTAGGAGACATCCCGAAGGAAATAGGTAAACCTGTTTCTCGCATAATACGCTGGCGAAGCTCTTTTGAATATTTGTAGGCTCCAAAAAACTTATCCATCCCAGTGAGATCACCATAAAACTCATCTACACTTGCTTTTTCTAGAACAGGCAGTTCTTCTTGAAGAATTTGAGTTACTTCTTTAGACATTTTTGAATAAGTGCCGCCATTTCCTCGTATGTAAATACCATTAGGGCATAATTGTCTAGCTACTTTAATGGGCATAGCACTATGTACACCATAGGTGCGAGCTTCATAACTTGCAGCGCTTACCACGCCTCGATCGCCAGTACCACCTACAATAACAGGTTTGCCCATAAGGCGACTATCTAACCTACGTTCACAAGAAACGAAGAAAGTATCAAGATCAAAATGAATAATTGTACGTTGCATAATATAGAATTAATCCAAAATTATGGAAATATTCCTATTTAAATCACGAGTGTTCTCTTTTTAGTTATTAACAAGATAGATTTACAATCTAAGGTTCGTATAAGTGTGAATTTTAAATGTATAACTCACAGTTCGTTAGGGAGAAATAGCTAATTTTGGAACTTATAAAAATTACAACACACCTCTGCAATGAACTATTATCTCCCTCTATTATTATGTTTATTTACAATCTCAAAGGCTACTTCACAAAGCGCAAACCTAGATCGTAATTACATACATACTGAGTATGTAAGTCTGCCACAGGTGTATATAAAAGATGATGCCCAACGCACCTATACGGTACGTGTAGAAAATGCAATGCGTAGTGATATAAAAGCTAGCCAACTTTATGACCAGACTATGATAGCGGGATTTACAAAGCTAGATACAGATGCTACCTTAAACATCAGTATGCGTATAAATCGCGTAGAGTATGGTGAGGTCACTACAGAAAAGATCAAGAATGAAAAAAAGGATGATGACGGTAAGGTGATCTCAACGAGTTATAGTTACACATTGCACGTGCCCTACACTACGAGCGCACGTCTTAAGGTGATAAACAATCTTAACCCAAACCTAGGGTACGTAAGTAACTTAGGAAAACGCGAGAACTATAAGCGCACTTCCTTTAAGACCTCTAAAGCCGCTATAGATTATTGGAATGGAGAGGGACCTAAATTTAGAGCGAAGACCTCTAATGATTTTTACGCCGTGGCTACTTCTACATTTATAGATGGTCTGGCACGCAGATACGGGTATGTGATTAAAAGAAATGATAAAACTCAACTCTGGTTCTTAGGTAATAAGAAGCATCCAGAATTTATAAAACATCAGGAAACCTATGAGGCTATAAAGAGAGCTTTTACGGCGATGAAATACGATCAGACCGTGACAGATATTGCTGCTAAGATAGCTCCACAGCTCACCTATCTTGAGCAAATAGTACAAGATTATCAGGGTAAAGGTAGAAAGCTAAGTAAAGTGCGTTATGCGAGTTACTATAATCTTGCTAAAATCTATTACTACCTTGATCAGCCAGAAAAGGCGAAGCAGTTTGCACGACTACTCATAGATAATAAATATGATAAGGCAGACGGAAAGCTACTTCTTAAAAATGCAGAGGCGCTAGAGAAACGTCTCGCTAGCCATAGTACAGATACACGCCATCGCGAGGTGTTTACCGAAGAGGTACATAATGCAGGAGATACACAGCCTGTTACGATTGTACAGCAAACACTTGTCGCACAAGAAGTAGCGCCCGTACCACCTACTATAGAGTTAAGTCAGTCTGAAGTGGTAGAGAAAGTAGTACTCTTGTTGAGAGCTATACACGCCTATCGCCCAGAATATGTCATACACCAACCGCATATAGAAATTAAAAGTCCTTCCGAAGATAAAGTATTAGGAATAGCGATTCCTACAACAGGTTATTCTAATAGAGAGATTTTTGCCTTTGTATGGAAAAATGGTCTTATTATAAAGGCAGGTTCTAAGGGGCGCTATGAGTTTATCTGGAATGATAACAAGATTACCTCTGTTGTATACTCTGAGAGTAAAAAACAGCCTTACTATGTAGACTATGACGAGTTCGGTAAAGTGGTTGAATTACAGCAGAATAGCCTTAGGCCTAGTGGTTATTTAAAAACCTATAAGTATACCTATGATATTAGTGGTCGCGTAACACGGGTAATTCATATAGCGATAGATAAGAAAAAAGCTTACTTGATTAACAATCATAAAATAAGCTATACTGGGGCAAATCGTCGCGACTGGACCATAACTAATTATAGAGGAAAGGGTAAGAATGAAGATAACAACAGGAAGGAAATAAGTCGTAAGTATTCATACGTTCTGGGTAATTCATTAGATGGATATACCTTATACAATGATATATTAAAAAATAAAGTCAATTATATCTATAATACGCGTGGAGATGTAAAAACTGTCACGCATATCAATGAAGATAAAAGTAGTAAGACCTTAGATTATACCTATAACGACAAGGGAGAAAAACTTAGAATTCTTACCATCTTTAAAGATGTAAGTGGGGAGTATAACGGTATGGAGGTTGAGCTTAAGATGGATATTACCAATGGAGGTATAAATTATTGGGAGCATACAAAAGGCAAGTACCGATTCAACGCACAAGATGAGCTTATCTATGAGGAGCGTAGCTATGAACCTAATAAATATGGCTACCGTAATAAAGTAAATGGTGTGTGGTCAGATTGGGGTCATTTCTACCCATAATTGTAACAGACAATCCATTTTTGGTTTAGCTTTGAGATATAGACTTAATATATCTTAATTATGAAATCATTTTTTTATGTTGCGCTTGTTCTCGGACTTTTAGTTGCTACAAGTTGTGAAAAAGAGGATACCGCTTTCGCGAAAGCGGAAACCCCACAATTCAACGTTCCATTTGAAAAGTTTACGCTAGATAATGGACTTACCGTAATCTTACATCAAGACGACTCAGATCCAGTAGTCGCAGTAGCACTTACTGCGCACGTAGGATCTGCAAGAGAGATAGAAGGACGTACAGGCTTTGCTCACTTATTTGAGCACTTATTGTTTTTAGAATCTGAAAACCTTGGAAAAGGTGGGCTTGATGCAATGAGCGCGCGTATAGGTGGATCTGGAGCAAATGGATCTACAAGTCGTGACCGCACAAACTATTTTCAAACAGTGCCAAAAGACGCTCTCGAAAAAATGATTTGGGCAGAAGCAGATAAACTTGGTTATTTTATAAATACGGTTACAGACCCAGTACTTGCCAAAGAAAAGCAAGTGGTAAAGAATGAAAAACGACAGTCTGTAGATAACCGTCCTTATGGTCACGCACGTTATGTGGTAGGGAAGAATCTTTATCCAGAAAACCACCCTTACAACTGGCAGGTTATAGGATCGCTAGAAGATTTACAAAACGCAACATTACAAGATGTAAAGGATTTTTATAATCGCTGGTATACGCCTAACAATACTACGCTTACCATCGCTGGAGATTTTGACCTTTCGCAAACTAAGGAGTGGGTGGAAAAATATTTTGGTGAAATTCCAAGGGGAGAAGAAGTTCCAGCAATGGAAAAGCAACCTGTTACAGTAGCAAATACAAAGCGATTATATTATGAAGATAACTTTGCTAGGCTACCACAATTATCTATGACATGGCCTACGGTGCCTAATTATGACAAAGATTCATATGCGCTTGAAGTTTTGGCTAGTTACCTCTCTAAAGGGAAGAATGCTCCTTTTAATAAGATTTTAATTGATGATAAGCAGCTTACGGCTGGAGTACAGATGTTCAATTTTGGGTCTGAAATCGCAGGAGAATTTGGTCTAAGCGTCAATGCATATCCTGGTAAAGATCTTGATGATGTACTTGTAGGAATTAATGAGGCTTTTACAAAATTTGAACTTGAGGGAATCTCACAAAAAGATTTAGATAGAATTAAAGCAGGGCAAGAAACACAGTTTTATAACGGCTTATCAAGTGTATTAGGAAAGGGGTTTCAGTTAGCACAATATGAGATTTTTGCTGGTGATCCTGCATATATCACAGAAGATGTAGATCGTATTCTCGCGGTGACTAAGGAAGATGTACAACGCGTTTACGAGCAGTACATAAAAGGACATAATTATATTGCTACTAGTTTTGTGCCTATAGGTCAAACAGCACTTGCACTTGAAGATTCTGAACTAGCCCAGGTAGTAGAAGAAAAAATAGTAGAAGGAGCAGAGGAGACATTTGATGCGAGTATCGCAGCAGATTATGAGCGTACTCCTTCGTCCTTTGATCGTAGTAAGGAGCCTGCATATGGCAACACTGCTGAAGTTACTGTTCCTAATGTTTGGGAAGACAAACTATCTTCTGGACTTGAAGTGTATGGAATTGAAAATGACGAAGTACCTCTTGTGCAATTTCAGATGAATATACGTGGAGGATTACTTCTAGAGGATATCAATAAAGTAGGCGTTTCTAGTTTGCTAGCAGATTTACTTATGAAAGGAACTGCCACAAAAACTACTGCAGCACTTGAAAATGAGATTGAAAGCCTAGGAGCAAATATTTATACGTACTCAGACAAAGAGAATATATACATAGGCGGGAATACATTGGCTAAAAACTATGATAAAACCATCGCTTTAGTCCAAGAAATCCTCCTGCAGCCACGCTGGGATAAGACAGAGTTTGACTTATTAAAGCAGAGTACCTTAAGTCGTCTGGAGCAGCAGCAGGCAAATCCTAATAGTATTGCTGCTATACAATTTGATAAATTAATTTATGGAGAGCGTAGCTTGCTAGCCCAAAATAACTTAGGAACTCCAGCTTCTGTAAATGCAATCACGCTTGAGGATTTAAAGGATTATTATACCAATTATGTAGTTCCTAATGTAGCTAAGATGCAAGTAGTGGGTGCCGTAGGTAAAGAAAAAGCAACTACAGTACTCGCAGGTCTTAATGATAACTGGAAAGCTAGAGAATTTACAATTCCTGTAGTAGAGGTTCCTAAGGCTCCGGAGCAGTCTAACGTATATTTTTATGATGTGCCAGATGCAAAGCAGTCTGTACTTCGTTTTGGATACCCAGCAATGGCAGAAACCGATAAGGACTTTTACCCTGCACAAATGATGAATTACCGTTTAGGTGGTGGTGGTTTTGCCTCACAACTTACGCAGGAACTTAGAGAAGGAAAAGGATACACTTATGGAATACGTTCAGGTTTTTCTGGATCTACACTCCCTGGAGCGTTTGCTGTCTCGAGTGGAGTACGTTCTAATGTGACTTATGAGTCTACTGCACTCGTAAAAGATATTCTTAAGAACTATGGGAAGAATTTCACACAACAAGATCTTGACGTATCTAAAAGTTTTCTATTAAAAAGTCAAGCACGTGCTTTTGAAACTATGGGAGCAAAGCTTAATATGCTAGATGATATTGCAAACCTGGGTATATCTCCAGATTATATCAAGGAACGCCAGGCTATTGTAGAGAATATGACAGTAGAAGAAATCAAGAAGCTATCAGATAAATATCTTAATCCAGATAAAATGATATACTTGATAGTAGGTGATAAGAAAACACAGATGGATAAACTAGAGCAGCTAGGTTATGGTACTCCGGTACTTTTGAATGAGAGTAAAGAGCCAGTGAAGAACTAGAAACTCAAATCTCTTAATTATTAAAAGCGAACCCTTGATGGAGTTCGCTTTTTTTATGCTTTCGCGAAAGCGTAATTCAAAATAAAACCTATACTACAGCGATTCTAAGCTCTTCTTTTAACCCAAACGTTAAGTAGCATCCCTATAACTAGAATTCCCATTCCTACAAGAGGAGCAGTATCGTAGCGTTCATTAAATAGAAAGTAGCCTAAGATTAACGCATAAACGAGTTCCATGTATTTAATGGGAGCTACGGTAGCTGTGTCTGCAAGTTGGAAAGAACGCGTTAAGAACACTTGGCCGAAAAGACCAAACACTCCTATACCGCTTACATACCACCACTCAACACCCACAGGCATACGCCAGTGTTGTATGAAGAAAAGACTACCTATGATGGAGATTACCATAAAGTAGTTGATTATGGTTAAAAAGTGCTCACGCGACCCTAAGTAACGCACGATGGTAAATACACCACCTACGAGAACAGAAGACATAATGATGAGTATAAAACTCATCGTATCTATTCTAAAATCTACTCCTTTTAACACAAGAGCTCCTATAACAGAAATGACTAATGCAACCCATTGCCATGGTTTTACTTTTTCTTTTAAAAACCAAAGTGCAAAGATTGCACTAAACAAAGGGGCTGTATATCGTAAAGCAACTGCAGATCCTAATGGGATGCGCTGTATGACTACAAAGTAAAGAGCAAGAGAAACAAAACTTAATAATCCTCGAGTAGTAAGCCAGAACTTGTTTTTACCTAAAACAGGAACTCGCTTGATAAGCATGTACGGGAAGATGAAAATAAAGGTACCCACGCATCTAAAAAACACTACCTGTAGTGGGTGAAAATCTTCAAGATATTTTGCCAGTAAGTTCATCCACGTAAACGCAAATGCGGCAATAAGCATGTAAACAACTCCTTTTATCACTGGAAGAATTTAGCCGCAAAGGTATCAGATAACATGCTTATTTTAGTAAATATATAGGTTTATTATAACTACCTATTAACAAAAAATATAATTGTACCATATTACATTTACACCCTAACCAATAAACAATCATTATTATGAAAAAAGTATTTGTAGTACTAGCACTTGTAGGATTTACATTCTCAACAATCTCTTGTAGAGAAACAACGCAAGATAAAATTGAAAACTCTGCAGAAGCAGCAGGAGAAGATATTGAAAACGGACTTGAAGAAGCTGGTGATGCTATTGAAAATGCAGCCGAAAAAACTGGTGACGCTATCGATAAAGCAGGTGAGGAACTAGAAGAAGAAATCGAAGGAACAGACGATTATAATGGTGATGACGATAACAACTAAGAAGTCGTTATTAGTGTAAAAAAAAGCGAGCAGTGATGCTCGCTTTTTTTATGTTTGTTTTTACGCTTTCGCGAAAGCGTACTTAGATCACCACTCGTTTACTCTATTACCATCTAGTTTTACAAAGATAAATAGTAAAATAGTGAAGCCCCATAATCCTGATCCTCCGTAACTGAAAAACGGCAAAGGAATTCCTACCGTAGGTAAAAGGCCTATGACCATCCCAATGTTTACTACAAAGTGAATGAATAAAATTCCTGCGAGGCTGTATCCATAAATCCGCGAGAAGTCATTTTTTTGTTTTTCTGATAGTTGGATGATCCTCAAAATAAGCACTACAAATAAGATAATTACTAGCGTACTCCCAAGGAAACCCCACTCTTCACCAACTGTTGAGAAAATATAATCTGTGTGTTGTTCAGGTACAAACTTACCTTTAGTTTGTGTTCCT
The DNA here is from genome assembly GCF_003095655.1 of Dokdonia sp. Dokd-P16. Lineage (NCBI taxonomy): Bacteria > Pseudomonadati > Bacteroidota > Flavobacteriia > Flavobacteriales > Flavobacteriaceae > Dokdonia > Dokdonia sp. Dokd-P16. The sequence continues at coordinate 790,928 of NZ_CP029151.1, read as the reverse complement.
TCTAGAAACCCTCTTCCAAACCAGCCACCATTACCTATGGCAATCTCACTTTGCTGTGTATTATATCCTATACTTTTTGCATCTACCTCTTTACCCAAAACAATATTAAAACGGTCGCGGTGACGTTGCTCGAAGATATTTTCAAAAATGTAGTTTACAGAAAATGCAAAAAGACACGCTGCTGCAACAAGACCTATATAAAGACGTTTTGAGGGTCGTTTTTTTCTATTTCTAGCAAACAGTATCAAGGCAATCACAAGAACAATTAGAGACACATAAATAGGTCCTAAAACTAGTGTAAGCACAAATAACGTAATCGTAGATGCTCCTAGAATTAAATAACTAGCAGCAAGTCCCTCTCTATATAGCGGAAAGAAAAATGCAGCATAAACCAATGCACTTCCAGGATCTGGTTGTGGCACAATGATAAGTGCTGGTATTGCTATTATAGCAAGAGCACGTACTTGATCTTTTATGGTTTTTATATTAGTTTGTATGTCGCTCAGATATTTGGCGAGCGCTAGTGCGGTAGCGGCTTTGGCAAATTCACTAGGCTGCAAACTCATGAAACCGAGATTGTACCAACTTGTGGCCCCAGATATAGTCTTACCAAAAACAAACAATAATATTAATGACAGTAACGAGCCTATGTAAATGACACTAGAGAATCGCTCAAAGAATTTTGAGTCTAAGAAGAGAATAAACGTAATGATAAGAAAGCCTAGAAATATCCACACAAGTTGCTTGAAGTACAAGTTATTCATGCTTGCAAAAGCTTGTGTATCTGGATCAAAGGCAGCAGAATAAATATTAACCCAGCCTATAGCTACGAGGGCTAAGTATAATAAAATAAGTACCCAGTCAAAACTACCAACATTGCGAGAAAATTTACTCATTATTTGCCTTGATTATTTTCTAGCAAAAACTGGCCTACCATCTTTTTTCCATCATTAATACGAAAAGGTTTGCCGCTCAGTGGTTTTGCATATTCTTCTTCAAGCGTATGTGTGAGGATCCATTGTTCTAGATCTTTACGCGATACTTCTCTGTTAATGTATTTCTCAATCATGAGAGACGCTATGCGTCCTCCATAGCGAGATCCCCAGTATCCATTCTCTACAAAAATAGCAATAGCAATCTTAGGGTTATCTTTAGGAGCAAAGGCTACAAAAGTGGAGTGATCTGTAAGCTGTGTAGTAACTCCATTAATTTTTGCATAATTCTCTGCTGTACCTGTTTTACCTGAGATGTCTATTCCAGGTATTTTTAAGTTTGCTGCAGTTCCATAATTGTATACATCATTCAGCCCTTGTATCACAGGTTCAAAATGTTTTGCATCTATGGTGGTATAATTTTTCTGCTCAAATTGAGAAGGGATCGTGTCTTGTCCCTCTATTTTTTTTATAATATGCGGTCTATAAAACCAACCTCTATTTGCAATAGTGGCGGTAAAGTGTGCCATTTGCATTGGGGTAAGTGCAACTTCCCCTTGTCCAATAGAGTTTGATATTGTTGCAGCACTTCCCCATCTTCTATTAGGGTAATCATGGATTTTGTTATAGTATGATTCACCAGGAATAAAACCTGGTCTTCCTATAGGTAAGTCATAACCCATAAAATCTCCTAGTCCAAAACTCTTAAGGTGGCCTTGCCATGCAGCAATACCTTCTTGTGGCGTATCGTATTTATTGAGAGTATTTAAGTAAGCAGTTCCAAAATAAGCATTACAGGAATAAGCAATACCATCTATCATTTGTACTGGACTTTTATGGTGGTGACACCCGAAGGGCTTTCCTCTACCATATCTCATTCCTCCATTACAATACACTCTATCATCAAGACCAATCGCTCCTTCTTGGAGTGCAATGAGTCCTGTAAGTGCTTTAAAGGGTGATCCTGGGGCGTATTCTCCTAGAAGTGCTCTGTCATAAAGAGGCTTTGCAATAGAGTCGTTATCAAGTTTTGAATAATTTTTAGATCGCTCACGACCTACCATAAGTGCAGGGTCATAATTAGGAGCAGCCACAAGTGCTAGAATTTCTCCAGTAGATGGCTCGATGGCTACAATACCACCGCGCTTACCTTGCATCAATTCTTCTCCATATTTTTGAAGTTCAGAATCTATAGTAAGGTATATGTTCTTTCCTTCTTCAGGTTCTTGGTCAAGTGTACCTTCTTTGTAAGGACCTATCACACGATTAAATCGATCTTTTTGAAGATATTTAATTCCTTTCTTACCTCTTAGTAGCTCTTCATACTTTTGCTCGACACCTTGTCGTCCTATTAAATCTCCACTTATATAGTAAGGCTGTTTATCAATAATCCCTTGGTGTACTTCTTGAATGTATCCTAGAAAGTTTGCCCCAAAGTCTATCTGATAGTCACGTAAAGATCGTTTCTGGATAAAGAAGCCCTCAAACTTGCGCATTTGCTCACCCAAGTATGCAAACTCTTCTTGTGACATGGTGGGTACTATAACAGAAGGGTGCCTAGGAGAATAATGTATTGCCTTGTTGAGTTGTTTTACAAGTTTTTCCTTATCAATATTTAATAATGAGCATAGCTTGAGCGTATCAAAAGGTTTGATTTCTCGTGGTATTGCCATCAAATCATATGACGGTTGGTTAGATACTAGAAGTTTACCATAACGGTCATAAATACGGCCGCGTTGTGGTATTTCATACTGCTGCTTTATAGCGTTACTCTCAGATAAAACTGCTGCAGAGGTGTCATACACCTGCAGATAAAATAGTCTAGCAATAAAGAGTACACCAGTAGTAAGAACAATAAAGAGGAGGAGTAATTTTCTCATTCGTTACGGCTGCTGAAAAGGATATTAAAAGTCAAACAAAGTATTATGGTAAAGATACTAGTGACTAACGTTTTGTTTAAGGTGTAGAGTATATTACTTATGTTAAATACCTCTAGTAAAAACAATACTAAATGGTGAATGAGCACCATTATAGAAATAAAGATGAATCGCTCGTAAAAACTCACCTTAGATAATTTTATAGCATTGTATTCATAACTTACTCCAAAAGAAAATCGTAAAGCAACGGGCCTAAGGTATGCAAGGAAGAGGCAGGCTGCAGCATGCACACCACCACTATTGCCAAACATGTCCATCGTAAGTCCTGTTAAGAAAGCGATAAAAATATATAACGCTCTATTAGCTGTAAATGGAAAGACTAATAGAAACAAGACGTAAGGGTAGGGATTGATGTACCCAAAGAGATTTACATTATTGAAAATGTAAATCTGCACAATCATGAGTGCTACAAACCTAGCAATATTTACAGAGACACTATTCTTCATCTTGCTGTGTTTCTAGTGCTATTATTTCTTTCTTGTAGCTATTTTCTACCACGTAGACATGACCTAGATTAGTCATATCGTTTATAAGTTTGATAGAAAGTGTATAGAAGTTTTTACTTGGATCTAATACAAACTCATTTACTGTACCTATAGGAATCCCTTTCGGGAAAATTGCCGATTTCCCACTAGTTTCTATGGTGTCACCTAGTTTTACAGGTGCTTGTTGTTGCATATCAATAACCTGAACGATATTTGGGTCTTTACCATCCCATTGCATGGTTCCAAAATGTTCTGATGCTCTTAACTTTGCGCTTGTGGTAAAGTTAGAATTGAGAATAGATAATACAGTACTATATCCAGAAGATGTTTTATCAATAATACCTACGATTCCTTTGCTAGTGATTACTCCTTGGTCTTTATGAATACTATCTTGTGACCCACCTAACAGAGTAATAAAGTTATCTGTTTTTGCGTAGTTGTTGTTGAGAACCTTTGCAGGGATGTATGAGAATTTTCGCAGACTATCTGATGGGATAGGTGATGTTATATCTGTAAGAACTTCAAGATCTAGATTGTCCTCGTTAGGTGATTTCAACATTTCGCGTAAGCGGGCATTCTCTTCCAGAAGCTGTTTGTTGTATGTTTTGAGTTTAAAATAATCTTGAACACTAGTTACAGATCCATAAATACCACCCGTAAACCAGTTTGCAGAGTTTACAAATTTACTACGGTGATAAGAATGTGATTGTATCGTAAAAACAAGCGACAGCATTAGTAAAAATGCAAACAGCAGGAAGTGCTTGTTCCTGATCAAGAAATTGATAATCTGATGCATAACTTAAGAGTTTTCTATTTAATGAGAACGCTCTTATACTTCGCAATATTTTTAAGGCAAATTCCAGTACCTCGTACTACAGCCCTAAGCGGATCTTCGGCAATATAAACAGGTAAATCTGTTTTTTGAGAAAGACGCTTGTCAAGACCTCGTAACATAGATCCTCCACCAGCAAGGTAGATTCCTGTGTTATAAATATCGGCAGCGAGTTCTGGAGGAGTTTGAGATAATGTTTCCATTACTGCATCCTCGATACGAAGTATAGATTTATCAAGTGCCTTTGCAATCTCGCGATAGCTTATTTGCACTTGTTTAGGTTTACCTGTAAGGAGGTCACGTCCTTGAACGCTCATTTCCTCTGGCGGAACTTCAAGATCTTCTGTAGCGGCACCTATTTGTATTTTAATTTTTTCGGCACTGCGCTCACCTACGTAGAGGTTGTGCTGGGTACGCATGTAATAAATGATGTCATTTGTAAATACATCACCCGCAATTTTTACAGACTTATCACAAACAATTCCTCCTAGAGCAATTACCGCAATTTCTGTAGTACCACCTCCTATATCTACAATCATGTTACCCTTAGGTTGCATGATGTCTACACCTATACCTATGGCCGCAGCCATAGGCTCGTGTATTAAGTAAACTTCTTTTCCATTTACACGCTCTGCGCTTTCCTTTACCGCTCGCATCTCTACTTCTGTAATTCCAGAAGGAATACAGATCACCATGCGCAATGCTGGTGGAAAGAATTTCTTTTTAAGCGCAGGGATTTCTTTAATGAACATCGCAATCATTTGTTCACTCGCATCAAAATCTGCAATTACACCGTCCTTAAGAGGTCTAATTGTTTTGATATTCTCATGCGTTTTCCCCTGCATTTGAGCAGCTTCCTTACCTACAGCGATGATTTTTTTGGTCGTCCTATCCCTAGCAACTATGGAGGGGCTATCTACCACTACCTTGTCGTTGTGAATAATCAGTGTGTTTGCGGTACCGAGGTCAATTGCTATATCTTCGGTTAAAAAATCAAAAAATCCCATAGGGTTATTGTGGAGGTATTAAATGTTAGCAGTTACGCGTTTGTATAAATGTACAAATATTAAAGGGTAAAATTACGCTTTCGCGAAAGCGTACTCCCTTAAACTTGTATTAATGTTTAAAATGTCTTGTTCCCGTCATTACCATTGAGATATTGTGCTCATTACAGTAATCGATGGTAAGTTGATCTTTAATAGATCCACCAGGTTGAATTACCGATGTGATACCCGCATTATCTGCAATCTCAACACAGTCTGGAAAAGGGAAAAATGCATCACTAGCCATTACCGATCCTTTAAGATCAAAACCAAAAGAGGTTGCTTTATGAATAGCTTGTCTCAATGCATCAACTCTAGAAGTTTGACCTGTACCACTTGCACAAAGTTGTTTATTCTTTGCAAGTACAATGGTATTTGATTTTGTGTGCTTACATATTTTTGAAGCAAACAGTAAATCTTCTATCTCCATGTCTGTAGGAGCGGTAGTTGTTGCGTTTGTTAAATTTTCCTTCACATCTGTCTTGTTATCGCGACCTTGAACGAGTGTTCCGTTAAGGCAAGTGCGCACGGTTGTCTCAGGTAATACGATATTTTTGAGCGTAAGGACTATCCTGTTTTTCTTTCCTTTGAGAATTTCTAGTGCATCTGCGTCGTAAGACGGCGCTATCACTACCTCACAGAACAATTTATGAATTTCATTTGCAGTCGAAATATCTATGTTTCCGTTGGCAATTAATACTCCGCCAAAGGCAGAAGTAGGGTCTCCAGCAAGTGCATCTACATATGCCTGGTGCATAGTGTCACGCTGTGCAAAACCACATGCATTGTTGTGTTTAAGAATAGCAAACGTAGGTGCTTCTCCTTGAAATTCTGAAATCAAGTTTACAGCAGCATCTACATCAAGCAGGTTGTTGTATGATAATTCTTTACCGTGAAGCTTCTCAAAAACCTCATCAAAATCTCCAAAGAAAAACCCTTTTTGATGCGGATTTTCTCCATATCTAAGTGTTTTCCCTTCATTCTTACTATGCCTAAGTACTGGGATTTCTTGGTCTGTATTGAAGTAATTAAAGATTGCAGTATCGTAGTGTGAAGAAACGGCAAAGCTCTTTGCTGCAAAACGTTTTCTTTGTGCAATAGTAGTGCTTCCGTTTCCTGCAGTAATAATGTCAAGAACCTCTGCATAGTCTTCCATAGAAGATACACATAAGGTGTCTTTGAAGTTCTTAGCTGCGGCACGTATAAGTGAAATACCACCGATGTCTATTTTTTCTATAATATCTTGTTCTGGCGCGCCAGAAGCAACAGTTTTTTCAAAAGGGTATAAATCTACAATAACAAGATCAAGCTGCGGAATTTCAAATTCTTCCATTTCCTTTACATCTCCTTCGTGATCTTGACGGTTTAAAATCCCTCCAAAAACTTTAGGGTGTAATGTTTTTACACGCCCACCTAAGATAGAAGGGTAAGAAGTCACATCCTCAACCGGTACAACTGGGATTCCTAAATCTTTAATAAACTTCTCTGTTCCACCAGTAGAATAAAGGGTTACTCCTTGTTCATGAAGCTTTTGAACGATAGGGGCTAAGCCGTCTTTATGGAATACTGAAATTAGTGCTGCGCCTATTTTTTTTGTTGTGCTCATTGTGAGAAAATTAATAGATTTTGGTTGATCCTAAATGGATGGGTTTTAAAAGCTTCAAAAATAGGTATTTCAACCCTTTTTGTTTGGGGTTTCTATTAACAAATTGACATGACTTTGTAACAATTTTTAGTGTGTGGCGTCTTACTCGTATCTTTAGATAAAATCAATCAATGCTAATATATTTAAGAGCCTTAGGGGAGAGTTTTAGATTTGCTGTAAATGCATTGCGCAATAACAAGCTTCGCACGTTTCTTTCTTTGATGGGAGTAACCGTTGGGATTTTCTCAATTATCGGGGTGCTCGCAGCGGTAGATTCACTTGAAAAAGACATTAAAGGAAGTCTTTCTTCCCTAGATCAGGGGAGTATGATTATCTGTCATATCTCCTTTGGACCCACAGAAGTTCCGCGCTGGAAGCGAGAGCGTTTTCCGCTTGTTACTTACGAGGATTATCAGAACTTACAGCGTAATCTCCCTGGCTTAGGTGCTATAAACTATACGATGTCTATTCCTTCACAAAAGATAAGTTACGAAGGGAAAGTAGTAGAGAGTGTTCAAGTTGATAATGCAACAGAAGGACTCTATGAAATAGAAAAATTAGATTTTGAGGCTGGACGTTTTTTTAATGAGCAAGAGTCTACAAACGGAGTGCCCGTTGCAATTATAGGGTCTGTATTGCGTGATAACCTCTTTGGTGAAGGAGTAGATCCGATAGGAAAACAAATAAAAACCTTAAGCAGGAAGTTTACAATTATTGGAGTTCTCAAGAAGCAAGGTATTAACGCCTTTGGAGATTCTAAGGATGAAAAAATAGTAATTCCCGTAAATATCATAAGACGTATTTATGGCGATAATAATAGATCTACATTTCCTACTATGACCATTGTACCAGCAGAAGGTGAAGACGCCGATGAGTTCTACGCTATCGCCGAACAGAAAATGAGAGCAGGTAGGTCTATAAAAGCTGGAGAGACTAGTGATTTCTTTATTAATAGACTTAGTGGTTTTACTGATGCTATTGATGGGATTATTGGAGTGCTTACTACGGTAGGCTGGTTAATAGGTGGGTTTGCACTACTAGTAGGTGGTTTCGGGATTGCAAATATTATGTTTGTGAGTGTCAAGGAACGTACCAACTTAATAGGAATACAAAAGGCACTAGGAGCAAAGCGCCGTTTCATCTTATTTCAATTTTTATTTGAATCTGTATTGTTATCTATATTTGGCGGATTTATCGGGCTTGTTATGGTCCAGCTCATCGTCTGGATACTTGATGTCTCTAAGATTGCGGGAGACTTTGAATTTGTATTATCTTTTGATAATATCTTTTTAGGACTCTTCACAACATTTATCATAGGAATCATCGCAGGGATTATCCCAGCAATAGGGGCTTCTCGACTAGATCCCGTAGAAGCAATAAGAACAGGGATGTAATAGCTTCACATATTATAAAAAAAAGCCTCAATTCTAAATTTAGAATTGAGGCTGTTTAATTAGTGGAAGGTACTCCTTATAGCAATGCTGCAACTTGCACATTTACAAACTCAAGGAAATCTTCGTCATCCTTTGTAAAAGGATCAACGTGACTTGAGTCTATATCTATCTGACCTATGTTTTTACCATCTTTAAATAATGGAATAACAATCTCACTTTTTACAGTGATAGAACAAGCAATATAATTGTCTTGTGCTTTTACGTCTGGCACTACAAAGTTTGCATTAGATTCTGCTACCTGACCGCATATCCCTTTTCCAAAAGGAATTACCGTGTGATCTGTAGGTTCTCCAGCAAATGCTTCTAGGTGTAATGTGCGCTTTTCATGGTTTGCCATGTAAAAACCTACCCAGTCATAATATTCTATGCGCTCGCGCAATAACTCACATATTGCAGTCATTTTGCTTGTAGCGCTATCTTCTTTTTTATCCGCGATGCGGCTTACTTCTATTTTTAAATCTTCAAAAGCCATTTTTCTTGTATTTTAGACGTTAAAATACGCCCCTTGCTTAAACTACTACGCAAATATAAGTCCGTACTTCGATTTCTCATTATCTTCATAGGAAGTTATTTGGTTTTTGTGGTGCTTTACCAACTATTTTTAACTTATGGAGGTAGTAGTCGCTATTTTCCCGACATTATTACACATACAGTTGCCAGGCAAAGTCAATCTGTCATCACATCATTAGGTTATGACATGCAAGTGCTGCCAAGTAAATGGGAGCCTGCTATGAATCTCACAATGAATGGAAAAACGCTTGCTAGAGTTGTAGAAGGCTGTAATGCTGTAAGTGTAATGCTATTATTTATTTCATTCATGCTAGCATTCTTCGGTGATATGAAGCGCACGCTTTTATTTGTTTTTGGAGGTGTAGCGCTTATTTACGGGATGAATGTCTTGCGCATTGCATTACTTACCATAGGTATTTATGAGTATCCACAATATGCAGATGTACTTCATGGAACCATCTTTCCGGCGGTAATTTATGGTACCGTGTTCTTGTTATGGATAGGTTGGATCAACTCTTATAAAAAACCGGTGAAGGATGAATAAGTTAGTCCGCATCCTGATAGGTGGATTGTTATTGTTGGGGTTGTTGTATGTACGCTTTCGCGAAAGCGAACTATTCTACGATCCGCTTATTGATTACTTCCATGGTGATTATCAGAATAAGGCATTGCCCGAACTAGCGCAAGGGAAGTTCTTTTTAAATGTACTCTTAAGATATTTCATTAACATGCTACTGTCTCTAGGAATTTTATGGGCAGTTTTTGCAGATAGGAGTATTTTAAAATTCACGAGTATATTTTACTTGGCAGTTTTGGTAATATTATTACTGCCGTTTTACTACTTACTGCATCATCATAATCCTTCAGAATATCTGCCGTTATTCTACGTGCGTAGATTCTTAATACAGCCATTGTTGATTTTTCTCTTATTACCTGCTTTTTTTTATTACCGTAAGGTTGATAAATAGGGTATGTGTATTTTTGTAGTCTAAACATTTTATAAGATGAAAAACACTTTATTAGTAATAGCAGCTCTAGCGATTGTTTCGTGTAAACAACAAATAGTTTCAGACGTGCAAACGGCACCTACTCAAATAGGTGTAAACGCTGTAGTGACAGAAAATGGAGATTTAAATGTGACTGATGCTGTTGAGGATGTAACATTTAAAACAGAGGAAGCATCACAAATGCACGCAGCTTATTTGAGTTTAAAAGGAGCCCTAGTAAATACAGATCCTTATGAAGCGGCAGAGATTGCTTCTAACTTTAAGAGCACACTTGAATCACAAACTGAAAGTGATATCACAAGAGGTTTAAGCGACGACCTTGCGCTTATCTCAGTGTCTAAGGATACGGCAGAGCAACGCGTAGCTTTTGAAAATATTTCAAAAAAAGTAGAGGTGTACTTATCAAGCGAGATTACATCTGGAACTATATATAAGCAATATTGCCCGATGGCCTTTGAAGGTAAAGGTGCGTACTGGTTATCTAACTCACCAGAAATACGTAACCCATATTACGGAGACAAGATGTTGAAGTGTGGTGTAGTAGATAAGGAAATTCAGTAAACATTAATTTATTAGTAACAGAGAGCCTTCTTCGTTGAGATCTACTTTTGCGCTTGTCATATTCTTTTTCTTTGCACTACGTCCTGCCATAAACGTGGGGTACGTAATGTATTACGAGCTTAATATAGATTATATAATAGAAACGTATTGTGTTAACACAGACAAGCCTGCCTTGCAGTGTAATGGTAAGTGTTTTCTTTCTAAGCAGCTCACTTTAGATGCAGACCAAGAGGATTTTTCTCAAGGACAGCAATTACAGATTGTAGAGGTTTTTTATCCATTATTTTATCAAAATCAAGATCAGGTAGATATATCATCTACCTCAATAGCTTATGCTAAGGAGAATTTTCCAAATCATTTGGGAAGTATTAAAACCTTCCAAGAGCGTATAGATCCAGCACCCAAAGCTTATTGAATTTATAAAGAGATACTAGTCTTTTAATATCGCTAGTCTCGCAGTTTATGAGCGTACTCAAAAGAGTACGTTCACTTCACTATACACAATATTTAAAATTCAATAAATGAGAAAATTATATATAGCACTACTCGCCGCAGTAGTTGCTACTAGTACATACGCACAAGAGCAAGAGTTATCACAATCATGGTCAAGTAATCGTCCAGATGGGCATGCTCCTGTATCTGTTATGGGTGACCATACTCACAAAAAAGGAGAATTCATGTTTTCATATAGATATATGAATATGCAAATGGATGATCTTAAAAGAGGTAATGATGATGTAAGTTTTGATAGTGTATTACTTCCTAATGGAGGAGAATATATGGTTACACCTACAGATATGCCTATGAACATGCATATGCTAGGAGGTATGTATGCTGTGTCAGATAAAGTTACACTTGCAGCGATGCTGGGATATACATCTATGGATATGGAACACCTTACAGCCATGGGAGGAACATTTAGCACAGCATCTAGCGGAATCACAGATCTCAAATTATCGGCCTTATATACTGTTTTCAATAAGAACAGACAGCAGTTACACGGTAAAGTAGGGGTGTCATTACCTACAGGAAGTATAGATGAAATGGATGTTACTCCTGCATCTAATGGTAATGAAGTAATACTACCTTATCCTATGCAGATAGGAAGCGGCACCGTAGATGCTCTTCTTGGGGCAACGTATTTGTGGCAAACAGATAGATTCTCTGGTGGAAATAAAGTAAATGGAGTAATCCGTACTGGGACTAATGATCGCGATTATAGATTGGGCAATGTATATAGCCTTGATAACTGGATTGCTTATAAAACGGCAGATTGGATTAGTTTTTCTGCACGTGTAAAAGGAAGTGTAGTTTCAGAAATAGATGGCGCAAATCCAGATTTGAATCCGCTTATGGTAATCACTGCAGATACTAGAAACTCTGGTGGCACTTATATAGATGGGGGATTAGGGTTTAATCTTTATGCTTATAAAGGAGCATTAAAGAATGTACGTTTAGGTGTTGAAGTAGCTACACCTCTCTTACAAGATGTAAATGGAGTACAACTCAAGCGCAAGGAGACTGTGACAGTTGGACTACAATACTCATTATAATCACTGCGCCTCTCTAATCATAATGTGATTATATAGGCACAGTAATTGTTATTAAAAAGCCAAGTAACATCATTGTTATTTGGCTTTTATTTATTTTTGCATTAATGAAAAACGGTTTCCATAAAATAACATCTTTATTTTTAGCGCTTTTAGTGCTAGGATCTACGATGTCTTTTAGTGTAGATAAGCACTATTGTGGAGATCATTTAATTGATGTTGCGATTTTTGGTGAAGCTGCTCCTTGTGAGATGATGCAATCCTTAGACGCTAAGTATGGCAAAGACACTTACAAAAAAATGGGATGCTGCAAGAATGAGCAAACCGTTTTTGAAGGTCAAGATGAGCTCAAAATGCAGCTCGATCAATTTACTACAGATCAACTTGTATTTTTAAAAGCCTTCACCTATAGCTATACATATCTCTTTGTAGAAGCAGATAAGTATTCTGCATCAGTTATAAGTCACCCTCCTCCCTTGATAATTACAGATTATCAAGTTGCTTACAATCAATACCTAATTTAATACCTGTATACACAGGTATCTCTTCGTGCAATATCATTGCGCATTTGGGATTCCACTATGGTTTTTTATGCCATAGAAATATAAGCTAGTTGCTCTTTTTGTAACTACACTTTTATTACTAATTACCCAATCTTTGGGTATAACGAGAATCACAATGAAAAAAATTTTTATAGTCTTATTGGTGACATTCGCTTTCGCGAAAGCGCACTCACAAGGACCACCACTTACCGCAGATAAACCTATTATGTTAGGTGGCGGAAGTTTTATAGCAAAAACACTTACCGAAATACGTGTCTCAGAAGACGGGACAGCAACTCGCGTACCTCTTATGCTGCATTATTTACCTACATCAAACACGCTCGTAGCAGTCCATCTACCTTACGTAACTTATGATTATGACGATTTTCGCGGAAGCGGAAGTACATTAGGTGACATCAACATTATAGGTAAGTATCAGTTTTATAGAAAAGATGGAACGGGTAAAACCTTCCGAATGGTTGCCAAAACATTACAGACCTTACCTACCGGAGAAGCTCTCGATATTGAGGGTATAAGTACCGGTAAATACTCAGGGTATTACGGTGTGGTAGCAGGTTATGAATCGCTCAAATATGGTGTTTCTAATGAAGTGGGGTATAACTGGGTGCCAGATGGATCTCTTGATAAGTTGGTTTATAAATTAGGATTTGGATTGCCATTGCTTAAACCTACGTATCCTGTTAATCAACTCAATTTATATTTTGAATATTCTAGCGAGTGGTTTTTAGAGCGTGATCAATTTGAATTGCTATATGCTCAAGGAATTCAATATGCAAGAAAGCAATGGACATGGGAAGCAGGGGTTCAAGTACCGCTTAGCCAAAACGTTCCTGAGGCAATAGAGAGGATATATTCTATATACCTAGGAACACGTTTTATACTTTAATAATAACAGTATCTCACAGAGAGAATTAAATCAAATACTATGAAAACAATAATATCAATACTAGTAATAGCTTTGTTTACCACAATGGGTGTGCAAGCGCAAAAGGAAATGGATCAATTTGAAGTGCAGGTAGATGGCCTAGGTTGTCCATTCTGTGCTTACGGATTAGAGAAAAAATTCAAGGAATTTAAAGGAATAAAGAAAGTAGCTATCGATATTGAAACAGGCGACTTTAGTTTTGAGTATCCTGCAGAAAAAGCACTTACGATGGATGCTGTTGTAAAACAGGTAGAAAAGGCTGGATATACACCTATAACTTCAAAAATCATTAGAGCTAGCGGTAAAGTGGAACTTTCTGAAACTAATACCACGATGCTTACAGCAGAGAGTGTTGTCAAGACTCAAAAAATGCTTGTAGCAGGGAAGTGCGGGATGTGTGAAGCACGTATTTTAAAAGTTACAAATGGTATAGAAGGAGTAACAGATGCCGCTTGGAATCAAAACAATCAAATGTTAGAAGTGAGTTTTGATAATAGCCAGACTACAACAGATGCTATACAAAAAGAAATCGCTAAGGCTGGTCATGATACAAAGGCTCATAAAGCAACAACAGGCGCTTACGATGATCTTCCGGCTTGTTGTAAATATGAGCGTTTAGTACAATAGTGTCTTTCACCCCTAAGGTAAAGACGAGAGAGGTAGTTATGTAATACACATGCTGCTGCCTCTCTTTTTTTTAAACAAACAATTACTATGAAAAATTTATATTTTATACTACTTACCGCTTTGTCTTTGTATAGTTGCAAAGAGGAGCCAAAAACTCAAATCAATTGGGTACATACTAAGACTATTAACCTAGAGGGTATCAACCCTATCGGGATTGCACAAGATCAAAACGGTCTGTGGCTAAGCGATGGAGATCATAATAGGGTTGTTCAAGTAAATCTAAATGGAGATATACAACAATCTATAGATTCATTAGATAGACCAATGCATATTGCAGCAGATGCTGGTGTGTTGTACATTCCGCAATATGGTAATGATGAGGTGTTGTCTGTGTTAGGAACCACAAAAAAACCTATCGTAATAACAGATAGTCTAGATGCGCCTGCAGGAATAGATGCTAGAGGTAACGCACTAGCTATCGCAGATTTTTATAACAACCGTATTTTATATACCGAAGATGGTGTGACTTGGTCTTCATTTGGGAAAGAAGGTAAGGCAGATGGAGATTTTTACTATCCTACAGATGTGCAAATCACAGATGATGCCATCTGGGTAGCCGATGCTTATAATAATAGGATTCAAAAATTTGATAAAAAAGGAAACCACTTAATGACTATAGGTGAAGATCAAAAGATGAACGCAGCCACTGGTATCTATGTTTCAGACAAAGAAGTGTTCTCTACAGACTTTGAAAATAATAGAGTGTTGGTTTTTGATCATGAAGGAAATTTCAAACAAGAAATCAATGATGCTATTTTAAAACCTACAGATATGTTGCTAGTAGGTGGGATATTATATGTAACTAATTATAAAGGGAAGTCACTGAGTGTATATGAGCAAAAAGAAGTGCTCGTAGAAGCTCCTCTTGAGGAGGGACATCATGATGACCATAATCACTAATGACTATGATAAAGCAAGCGTATACAGTAAAAGGAATGACGTGTAATGGTTGCAGGGCAGGTGTAGAAAAAAAGCTAGGCGATATTGATGGTGTTGCAAATGTAATTGTATCTCTAGAAGATGAAGAAGCTATTCTCACGATGGTTGATCACATTTCTATAAAGACACTGCAAGATGCTTTGCCAGAAAAATATAGCTTGTCATCTAAGAAAGTTTCGAAAGCGATTAGTGAAACGCAAGAGAAGAGTTCTGGAGTGTTTGTAAATAGTGAGTCAGCTACGCAAGTAGTTGAAGAGTCAAAATTGCAGCAACTCAAACCGTTGCTTTTAATATTGTTTTACATCACTGTCGCATCTGTATTGCTCAATTATAAAGAAGCAAACTGGCAGTCTGGTATGCTAGATTTTATGGGGCTTTTTTATATTGTCTTTAGCTTCTTTAAAATGCTAGATCTTAAAGGATTTTCAACAAGCTTTTCTATGTACGATCCGCTGGCTCATACGATACCAGCTTATGGGAAGATTTATCCATTTATCGAAACCGTACTAGGGCTTATGTTTTTAATGCGTGTTCAAGTAGAAATGGCACTTATAGCTACTATTGTGATTCTTGGTATTACAACGGTGGGTGTGACTAAAACACTGTTGAGTAAAAAGGAAATTCAATGCGCATGTCTAGGTACGGCTTTAAAACTACCTATGACTGAAGCAACTTTTATCGAGAATGCTATTATGATTATAATGGCAATTATTATGCTTATACGATTTATATGAAATTGAAGTTTACCACTGCCCAGATTTGCACCATTGTGTTAGTAGTGTTCTATATTATTTGGGAGTATAATATTCAAGTATACCTGACTGACGAGCATCTCGACTATGGAGTTGAGGTTCGGTATGATTTGATTGTTATTCTACCAATACTACTAGTGATGATTGCAGTTTCTGTCTGGCAATATTTTAAAAAGAAGTAGTACGCTTTCGCGAAAGCGTAACATCAACCATAAAAAAACCTCTGCCGAAAAGCAGAGGTTTTTACTGAACATACCCATAGGTAGTTCAATTAGAGTCTGTCGCACCGCAACTTACATCATTCCTGGCATTCCGCCACCTCCCATAGGAGGCATTGCAGGTGCATCTTCTTTAATATCTGTAAGAGCACACTCAGTAGTAAGAATCATTCCTGAAACAGATGCAGCATTCTCAAGTGCTACACGCGTTACTTTTTTAGGATCGATAATACCAGCTTTAAGCATGTCTGTGTATTCGCCATTTTTAGCATTAAAACCGAAGTCTTTTTTGCCTTCCATAACTTTAGAAATCACAACAGCTCCTTCACCACCAGCGTTAGAAACGATAGTGCGTATAGGTGCTTCAATAGCGCGATTTACAATCTGTACACCAGTTGCTTCATCTGCATTTTCTGTTTTGATTTTTTCAAGAGCTTTCTTTGCGCGCACAAGTGCAACACCACCTCCAGCTACGATACCTTCTTCTACAGCTGCGCGAGTTGCATGTAAAGCATCATCTACACGGTCTTTCTTTTCTTTCATCTCAACTTCAGAAGCAGCACCTACATATAGTACAGCAACACCTCCAGCAAGTTTAGCTAAGCGTTCTTGAAGTTTTTCCTTATCATAATCTGATGTAGTAGTCTCAATCTGAGATTTGATTTGACCTACACGAGCTTTAATGATTTTTGAATCTCCAGCTCCGTTTACAATCGTAGTGTTGTCCTTATCTATAGATACAGTTTCTGCCGTACCAAGCATATCAAGTGTAGCATTTTCTAAAGTGAAACCTCTCTCTTCTGAGATTACAGTTCCTCCAGTAAGAATTGCAATATCTTCTAGCATAGCTTTACGACGATCTCCAAAACCTGGTGCTTTTACAGCAGCAATTTTAAGAGCTCCACGTAATTTATTCACTACTAATGTTGCTAGTGCTTCTCCGTCTACATCCTCTGCAATGATAAGAAGTGGCTTTCCAGTTTGAGCTACAGGCTCAAGT
Source organism: Dokdonia sp. Dokd-P16 (assembly GCF_003095655.1). Taxonomy (NCBI): domain Bacteria; kingdom Pseudomonadati; phylum Bacteroidota; class Flavobacteriia; order Flavobacteriales; family Flavobacteriaceae; genus Dokdonia; species Dokdonia sp. Dokd-P16. The sequence goes on along the minus strand of NZ_CP029151.1, from coordinate 773,888 downwards.
ACAGGTAGCAAATCTTTCATGTTTGAAATCTTCTTGTCAAAAAGTAAGATATATGGCTGCTCAAGTTCGGCACTCATTTTCTCACTATTAGTAACAAAATAAGGAGAAAGGAATCCGCGGTCAAACTGCATACCTTCTACAACATCCACATACGTTTCTGTTCCTTTTGCTTCTTCTACAGTGATAACACCTTCTTTTCCTACTTTCCCAAATGCTTGGGCAATAAGATCACCTATTACGTCATCATTGTTTGCAGAGATAGATGCTACTTGCTTGATTTTATCAGAAGAGTTACCCACTTTAGTAGTTTGCTTCTCAAGATCTGCAACGATAGCTTCTACAGCTTTATCGATACCGCGCTTAAGATCCATTGGGTTTGCACCTGCAGCAACGTTCTTAAGTCCTTCTGTAACTATTGCCTGAGCAAGTACTGTCGCGGTAGTTGTACCATCTCCAGCAAGGTCGTTAGTCTTAGAAGCTACTTCTTTTACCATTTGAGCTCCCATGTTTTCTAGAGCGTCTTCCAGTTCAATTTCTTTTGCAACTGTTACACCATCTTTAGTCACCTGTGGTGCGCCAAATGATTTTGAAATAATCACGTTACGACCTTTAGGTCCTAAAGTAACTTTTACTGCGTTTGCAAGTTTATCTACACCACGTTTTAAACCGTCGCGTGCTTCTATATTAAATGTTATGTCTTTTGCCATTTTGTTTTGTTTTTACAAAGGCTTATAGCTGTATGCTTTAAGCGCTGTGTTTAAAATATTTTAATTACTCTTGGTGTGCTTTCGCGAAAGCGAATACCTAATTATACAATCGCAAGGATATCATCCTCTTTCATGATCATATAATCTACTCCGTCAAATTTGAGTTCGCTACCTGAGTATTTTCCATATATAACTGTATCACCTACAGCTACGGTCATCTCGTGATCTTTAGTTCCAGATCCTACAGCTACTACTTTACCTTTTTGTTGTTTTTCTTGTGCGCTATCTGGGATATATAAACCAGATGCTGTTTGAGTTTCTGCCGCAACAGGCTCGATTACAACGCGGTCTGCTAATGGTTTGATTTTAATTGCCATTGTTATAGATTTAATTATTGAGTTGAATTGTTATTGTAACCCTTAACTGGTTACGCGAGCGTAAAAGACAGAAATTATGCCACTCACCATGCACTGACAAATTTGCATAACAAAAAAGAGCCAGCTAAAATAGCTGGCTCTTTAATATGTTATGTTGTGAGAGTCTATTGATCTCCTCCATTATCTGGAAGACTTACTGGCTCTGGAGCAGGAGTAGTTTGTTCTACAGCATCTGCATCAAAAACTTGAGACTCGCTTCTTATAGTACCGTCAAAAATACTTAGGTTACTAGCAAGGATAAGTACTAATAAGATAGTCGCTAGTGCCCATGTTGCTTTGTCAAGAAAATCTGTTGTTTTCTGAACGCCACCCATTTGCTGTGTTCCACCACCGCCAAAAGAAGAAGATAATCCGCCTCCTTTAGGGTTTTGAACCATAATAACGACAATAAGAAGGAAAGCTACTATAATGATCAATCCTAAAAATATATAAAACGTAGTACTCATAATATTTTAATCTTTTTGTTCTTCAAGTTGTTCTACTGCTCGAATTTGGTCTGCAAAGAAACCACTTTTTTCTGGATATTTCAAACTTAAAATTCGGTATGCTTGTTTTGCTTTTGGAAAGTTTTTTTGTTCGACATAAACTCGTGCTAAAGTCTCTGTCATCAAGGCGTCAGAAGAAAATAAAAATTCTTTTTTTGTTTTCTTTTTATATGCTGGTATTGACTTTATATTTCCAATTTTTGGATTTGTTTCTATAAAAGAATCTATAATTTGTTGCTTTCGCTTTCGCGAAACTTTAGTCGTAGTTTCCTCATTATCAGATTTTTTTGTGCTTTCGATTTCTGTGTCAATTACTACTTCCTTGATTGAAGTGGTGGCAGGAACTTCTTCATCATCAGATTCTGAAGAGCGATCTATGGGTTGAAAAGAAGAAAGCTGTAACCACTCAGAAAAAGAATGCGCTTCAGATTTTGTAAAAGGTAGTGGCTTGCCTACTTGAAGCGTATCCTCTGCCTTTGCTCTAGTCATAATAGAGTCTTTTTTCTCTACAAATAAATCTGGATCAAGAATTTGCGATGCTTTTGCTTGTTCTTCTTGCTCAACTAAGATAGATACATCTTGTGCATCTGTGACTTCTAGAGATCGTAGTTGTTTTTCTTGGTCTTTTATTTGAATACTTACTGCTGTCTGTAAAAAGTGCTCTGACGTTATGTAGTCAAAAAGCACAGCTCTATCTGCTGTATGGCTAGCCGTTCGCTTTAATGCTTTGTTATAAGCAAAGCTCTCTTGATTTTTTAATCCTTTTAGATATAGCGCATGAGCACTTTGAAAGAAAGGAAATGCGTCAATGATAGTGCGCAAATCGCTTGTCTGCTCAGTATTTATCTGGTCAGGATGTTCAAGTAGTTGTGTGTATTGTTCTGTGTTCATTACCAGCGAGCTAGTGATGCATTAAAAACATCTTGAGTGATACGCTCATAAATCTCGTCTAGCGCAGTATCTAGTGCGCTTCCTACTAATTGTGTTTCACCAGGCACATCTGAGAAAAATGAAAACCTACGTTCAAAATCATATTCACCATCCTCGCGAGTATTATTAAAGAAACGAACGTTCACCGTAATGGTAAGTCGGTTTTGTGCCGCTAGATTTTCTGAAGTAGATGCTTGTGGAGCAATGTAGTATTCTATTATCTCCCCTTCATACACAACATCTGCGTTGCTGTTTGTAAGCACTAGCGGAGATTGGTTCTGGATGATATCTCTTAGCTGTTCTGTAAATTCTCTATCGATTCCAGGTTCAACAATAGCAGCCTCATTTTGAAAAAAGCGAACTTCAAACGTCTCTTCTTTATCTATAGACACACCACTTAATGAATACATTCCACAACTCTGAACACTCAAAGCTGTTATAATTAAAAATAACAAGTTGTTTAATGATTTCATGTGACTTGATCTATAAATTATATTGAATTGCTTGTGAAATTAGAAAATCGTGTATCCTATAATAAAGGAAGTAGTTTGGTAATTCGAATCCCACTCAATAAAATCGCTAAGTAAATTTCTGTCTGTTTGATATCTAATTTCAGCACTATACCTGTTATTAAATTTGTAGCCTACTCCAAAAGCGATATTACCTCCTGCCCGTACTTCTAACGGAGCGATTGAAGAATTATTTGCAGGGTTAAATTCGACAGCCGTCTCTGAAGATATATCTACAATAAATGACGCGTTTACAAAAAGTTTAGACTTGTCATTTAGAAAGAAATAATGTCTTAGACCTAACGGTATTTCTATAGATGAATAGTCAATTGATGTAGTAATAGCATCGCCAAATACAGATCCAGCTTCCTGAGTTATTTCAGACTTAAAACTTTGGTATGAAGGTTCAATAATGAAAGCCCATTTATTATTATTAATTGGTAAGATTAATTCAAGTTCTAATCCAATACCAAAGTTTGTCTTACTACCTAAGTCAGCTTTTTTAACCGTGGCGCCTGGATTACTAATTGAGAAGGAAGAGTTGTTTATTCTAGGTCTTATAGAAAGGTTTATGACCTTGCCTTTTGTCTCCGTATTATAATTTTTAAAACTATAATTATTGCATTCGTTGTATTCAATAAAGTAGCCAATTAAACTACTCTTGTTATAACTAACATTCTCTGGGCTGCTTGTAGCGTTTTCAGGACACGATATCTCTGTTTTTAGTTGCTGTTTATATTGCGTATTTGTGCTGATTTTGCCAGTTGTAGTTAAGAATTTCTTATATACAAGTTGCTTGATTTCAGCCCCAGATTTACTATAAAAATATCTGGTTATAGTTCCATTTTTGTAAGAGTATAAGCTAGTGTTTCCTTCAACTAAAATATTTAGGAATAATGTTTTTGTTTCAAAAATAGGAGCTCTACTTTTATCTAAAAAATCAGCACTAGCACTTGACATATCAATTTTTACTGTAGCCCTAACATACTTAGAAGAGTTTAAAATCATGAACTCCTTTACTGTACTGATATCACCCGTTAAAGACTCGGAGTCTTTAGATAATTTATATTGAAAATTTTCTGGATTATTATTCCAGTCATTGTCCTTAATTAAGCATTCAATTTTATTGTTGTTATTTTCAATAAAATATCCCTTTACGTATTCTGTTTGTGCAACGCTATTTATGCCAATACATGAAAGAAATAAGAATAATAGTGTTTTGTTCATTTGATAAAGTTTTTTGATTGATGATTGATGAAACTTATTTGAGCTAAAAATACTCTTATGATTATGACTTACAAATCAAACTGTTTAATTTTTCTATATAATGTGCGCTCGCTTATACCTAGTTCTTGTGCGGCTACTTTGCGTTTGCCCTTATGACGCTCTAGTGATTTCTTTATAAGTTCAAGCTCTTTGTCGTGTAGCGATAATGTTTCTTCTTCCTCAATTTCTTCTGCAAAATGATATGGGTCTGCAGTAGGTTCTGGTTGAGGTGGAGTAGGAGCTTGTGCTTGTGATTTTTGAGGTATCTGTAGCACGTCCATTACTTCTTCTGCGGTTTCATAAGAGTCATCGTCATCATCATAAATCTTTTTAATGAGGCTCTCATTCTCCTCACGTACATCTGAGGTATTGCCATTTTTCATTAACTCAAGCGTCAGCTTCTTGAGATCATTCAAGTCGGCTTTCATGTCAAAAAGAACTTTGTAAAGAATCTCACGCTCGTTTGAGAAGTCAGACTTTTCTTGAGACTTTACGATGGCAGGAAGTCTAGATCCTGTATCGGGAAGATAGTTGCTTATAGTTGCTGCCGATACTTCTCGATTGGTTTCTAGTACAGATACTTGCTCGGCTACGTTACGTAGTTGGCGTATGTTTCCATTCCAGCGATATGAAACTAGAAGCTGTACTGCTTCTTCAGACAGTCGTATCGTGGGCATCTTATACTTCATAGCAAAGTCTGATGCAAATTTCCTAAACAATAAGTGAATGTCACCTTTGCGCTCTCTTAATGGAGGAAGCGGGATATCTACAGTGCTCAATCTATAAAATAAATCCTCACGAAACTTTCCTTCTTGGATAGCCTCAAACATCGATACATTAGTAGCTGCAACAATACGAACATCTGTTTTCTGTGTCTTTGAAGAGCCTACTTTTAAAAACTCTCCGTTTTCTAACACTCTTAATAAACGTACTTGAGTAGGTAGCGGTAGTTCTCCTACTTCATCTAGAAATATAGTTCCACCATCTGCCTCCTCAAAGTATCCGCTTCTTGTAGAAGTTGCACCTGTAAATGCACCTTTCTCGTGTCCAAAAAGCTCACTGTCTATCGTTCCCTCTGGGATTGCTCCACAGTTTACAGCAATATATTTATTGTGTTTTCTATGAGAAAGTGAGTGAATAATGCGCGGGACACTCTCTTTACCTACTCCAGATTCTCCTGTCACTAGTACAGAAATATCTGTAGGAGCCACTTGTATAGCTTTTTCGATAGCGCGATTTAGTGCAGGATTATCTCCTATAATACCAAATCGTTGTTTTGTGGTTTGTATTCCTTCCATAGTAAACGCCCATTACAGTGGGTATCTATTTGATTAGTATAAAATGTGTTACGCTTTCGCGAAAGCGTTATTCTCAAAAAATTATTGCTAGCACAGTACTTTATGTTTCTATTGCCAGTACGCTGCATAGCCTGTTGCCTCACCTATAAGTGTCCCTGTCGTACATTCATTAATTTTTACATTAACGAAGTCTCCTACTTTATAATCTCCTTTAGGGAAAACGGCAACGACATTCTGATCATTACGACCGCTCCACTCATCTTTATTCTTTTTTGACTCCTTTTCTATAAGAATCTCTACCGTTTGATCTTGATATCGAAGTAGATTGTCTCTAGAAATTGCTCTTTGTAAGTCAATCACATCTTGTAAACGTCTCTTTTTTATCGCTAGTGGGATGTCATCTTCCATCTTACGCTCTGCCATAGTACCTGGTCGCTCAGAATAGTAAAACATAAAACCAAAATCATACTTTACATAGTTGATAAGGTCAAGTGTTCCTTGATGATCCTCTTCGGTTTCTGTAGGGAAACCAGTAATCATATCTTGACTAATCCCAATATGAGGGATTAGATTTTTGATATTATCAATGAGTGTTTTGTACTCTGCAACCGTATGCTGACGATTCATTAATTGTAAAATTCTATCACTTCCAGATTGAACCGGCAGGTGAATGTAGTTACACACATTTTTATGTTTTGCCATCACCTCTATCACATCAAGCGTCATATCTTGAGGGTTTGAGGTAGAGAAACGTATGCGCATTTTAGGTTGTGCTTTTGCAACGGTATCCATGAGTTGTGCAAAATTTACCGCAGTAGCTTTTGCCATTTCACTAGCCTTGTCAAAATCTTTCTTGAGGCCGCCGCCATACCATAAGTATGAATCTACGTTTTGGCCAAGTAATGTGATTTCCTTGAAACCTTTTTCAGCAAGATCTTGTACTTCTTCAAGTATAGACTGAGGATCACGGCTACGCTCGCGACCTCTTGTAAAAGGAACGACACAAAACGTACACATATTATCACAACCACGAGTGATTGATACAAAAGCAGTAACACCATTAGTTAATAAACGTACTGGTGAGATATCTCCGTAAGTTTCTTCTTTAGATAAGATTACGTTTACTGCATTTCTACCTTCTTCTACCTCGCTAAGTAAGTTAGGAATGTCTTTGTAAGCATCTGGACCTACTACGAGGTCTACTATTTTTTCTTCTTCAAGAAATTTGCTTTTAAGACGCTCTGCCATACAGCCTAGTACTCCTACTTTCATATTAGGATTTTGCTTGCGCTTTACAGCTTGATATTTTTCTAAACGTTTACGCACAGTTACCTCTGCCTTCTCGCGTATAGAACAAGTGTTTACTAGCACAAGATCTGCTTCTTCAAGAATTTGAGTAGTATTATACCCTTCATTTGCAAGAATGGAAGCCACCACCTCGCTATCTGCAAAGTTCATCTGGCAACCGTAACTTTCTATAAAAAGTTTTTTTGTATTCTCAAGTTTGCGCTCTAGTGTAAGCGCTTCCCCTTGTTTGTGTTCTTCTATTATTTTTTCCATCTGCTTATTCGTCCAAAATCTTTGTCAAGGATTATGCAAAGATACGTCTAATGTAGAGTTGTGACAAAGTGGCAGATACCAAGAATTACATAAAATTCTCGTTATTTGCTTTTATAAAACCTGAAGATTGCTACATAAACTATTTATCTTACTACTATTACTAGTTATTCAGACTGGTTATTCTCAATCCGTTGAGGGGACGAAAACACCACGATTGTTACAGCAAATCGCTATACAGCATGATAACGACTTTGTCTTTGCTATAGATCGTTATTATACAGCAGGAACATTCTTAAGTTATAGTAGGCAATTACAGGGAGACTTTATTTTCAAAAAGCATGATTATCCGTTGCAGTTAGATGTTACATTAGGTCAAGAAACCTACACGCCTAGAGAACTCTTTGAAACTAATTTTGATTTTTTTGAACGCCCCTATGCGGGCTATCTCTTTGTTAAAGGTTCCGTATCAAAAGCGCAAGAAGATGTGCTTTTTAAAATTGACACAGAGCTAGGACTTGCGGGAGAGCAATCTAAGGCAGGCGATATACAAGTTGGCTATCATGAACTTATCAATGAATTTATACCTGTTTGGGAAGGTGAGATAGGTAATAGTGTACACTTTAATAGCTTTGGAACTTTTGTTAAAGACTATCAGTTAGAAAAATCTAATTTATTTAAAAACGTTGCACTTCAGTCTACGGTAGCGCTAGGTACACGGAGAGTTTTTGCAAGACAAGAAGCACTACTTTATATAGGTAATCGTGATGTGGTGGCTAGCTCTTCGGCTTTTGGGAGATTGGGAGGTAAGCATGAGTTCTATGGCTTTGCGGGAGTAGGAGCAGAATATGTATTCCTCAACGCACTTATAGAAGGTCATCCCTTTGGAGATTACTCACCTTTTACATTACCTATAGTTTCAACCATATTATCTTTTAAATCTGGTATTACATACCGTGGAGAAAATAATCTATACAGTATCGTTTACAATTTTAGAACAAGAGAGACAAATCGAGAGGGTAGAAGTCAGTATGTTGCCTTGCAATTTGCTCGGAGATTTTAATTAGACTGAGATATAATCTTATATTTTTACATCTGTTTTTAAAAAATAAGAAATGATGTTATCAGATATGCTTGTCAAAATCAAACAAGCGCCACATATTGATTTTGGAGAATTGTTTGGCCGGTCGATTGATTTGTTTCAAAAAGTATGGCTGCAGGGCTTACTTATGCAAGTGTTAACGATTGCTGTTTCTTGGGGAGTGTCTATGGCGGTCATGTTGCCTATGAGCTTAGGTGGTGCATTTATAGAATATGGCGATGTCTCCTATAATGATGATGAGGTAGGTGTGATTGCTTTAATTCTTATGATGGTGATGTACTTAGTGATTCTAGTGGTTATGTCTGTAGTCAACTTTACACTTCAGGCAGCTTTTTACAGAATCATACGCATGAAAGACCGCAACCGAAGTGGAGATCGTGGGGTAGGTTTTGGGATGTTTATCAAGAAAAAGTATCTCAAGAAGGTGTTAGTGCTTTCAATGATGCAGGTGGGTATTGCCGTACTAGCCGCTTTGATTTTTATAATTCCATTGTTTTATGTGTTGGTGCCGTTACAATTTGCCATTGTGATATTTGCTTTTAATCCGGACTGGTCTGTAAATGATATTTACAAAGCAGCTTTTGCACTAGGGAATAGAAAGTGGGGAATCACTTTTGGAACGTGTCTCGTTATTGGCATTCTAGCTATGATTGTGGGATTTATCGCTTGTTTTATAGGAGTGTATGCAACTATTTCTGTTGTTTATTTGCCAGTATACCTAATATATAAAGAGGTGGTTGGTTTTACAGAAGATGATGATATGATTGCTCAGATAGGAGTGTAATAATAGCCCGCTTTCGCGAAAACGTGCTATTATCAGTTTCTTATGGCTAAAATAAAAAGCAATTAATTAATGTAAACATTCTTTAGCGTTTTTTCTTTTTTCTTAGTTTTTCGTTGTTTTCTCTTTTTTAAAAAGAAAACAAACTCAAGACCAATATAGTCTCCCCTGTAAGAATACGTTCCTTCTGTACGATCTGAGATTTCTAAATTATCGAATAGATATTCTCCAGTAAAATAATTTGGGATAGATTTTTGGTAAACTACATTAGTTTGTAGTAATAATTTATCCCACATAAAATATAATCCTAAAGAGAGTCTCAAGTTAGGATATAGCGGAAATTCTCTTGTTTGAGAGCGGAGTTCAAAAAATTCTCGAACTTCATTAAGTTCTTCTACTAAGACACTAGCTCCAACTTCAACGCTACCCTCTGGTATCCAGGCGATATTTACTCCTCCCATCGCCGAGGCGTACAGACGAGGTCCTAATTGTTTTTTTAGTTCTACCTGCAATGGAACAGAAATGTAAAGAGGTCCCCAATTCCTATCATTAGAAAAAAAGTTTGTAGAGTTGGGTAAATCTCCATCTGGAAGTTCGTATTTAAAATCATAAATGGGTAAGATGTTAAAGTGTAAGCCATATCTGAAGCTTACTTCGCGGTCAGCGTGGGCAGTCCAATTTAATCCGAAACTTAGAGACGGTGTCCAACTGCCTGTAACTTTTATATCTCCTATTGTGGGATTAAACTGAGCAGGTCTTGTTGTTACTGGAGCAATGCTATATCCCATTTTTTTATACTCTAAAAACTCTGGATACTCTTGACTATAACATAATAAGGAACTTGTGATAAAGAAAAGGATGAGCATTTTAGTTCTCACCCTTCCTATTTTGTTTAATATTTTAATTACCACGATAATGCTTTTGAGCTTGTATTGCCTGAGTAATAATAATCACCTATAACCCCAACGCCATTTTGTGCTTTTAATACTGCTCCTGGATGATCTGTTAAAATTTTCTTTCTAGTTTTTCTTCTTTTACGTGATTTTGATACATAACCGCTGTGAGTAGGATTACTTCCACATTCATTTTTAGTAAGACGAGTTTGCACTCCCACACCTAGTCTAATTCTAGATCTTCTCCATCTATTTTTTCTTTTTTTAAATGATTCTATTTTTGCTTTAGATTTCGTAAACCAAGGTAAGCTTCTCAAAGTTACAGTTCTTTTAACTCTTCTGTTATTGCCGCTACCAAAATCTATCTTATCATTTCTACTCCTCCAAGAAGTACAAGAAGAAGATGCTTTAGAAGTAGTAATTATATTTGGATCATTTGAAACATCTTGATCATTTCGTACTTTTAATATTGATTCCTCGAAATTTCCGATAATTTCATAGTTTAATAAGGGTCTTCCAAAATTAAAGACTTTGCCCTCTATCATCACTTCTTGATCTTGGTTAAGTAGCACCATCTCTTCTTCTTCAAATAAATTGTCCAAAGAAGGATCTTGGCGATCATCCAGATCAGATTTTCCTAGCCATAAAGCTTCTTTTGTCTCAAAGTCAGTAAATAAAGAATTAGAAAAACTTCTTGTTTGTTGGAATTGGCGTAGAGGCGCTCTACTATCAAATTGGGTGCTTTCTTCCATATCATCAAGTTCGTCATCCGTCAAATAATCATATTTTGCTACAAATTTATCTTCGTGTGTTTCAATAGCATTTTCAAGTAGTTCGCTCGCTTTTACAAAGTCTTCTATAGTATTAAAAGATAGCATAGTTGCATTTCCAGCTTGGGATCTACCATTAGAAGGTAAATTAAACGAAATAACATTTGTTTCTGGAACTTGATTCATAAAAAATGTAGCATCGATTGACTGGGATTCATTTGTTAATTCTATTTCCTCTTTGCTACATGAAGTGATAGCGAAAGTGGTTATCATTGTAATTGCAAGTAATTGCAAGTAATTGCTTGTAAATTTCATTCGTTTTTGTTTTAGAATTATAAAATTAGATTGGTACCAAGCGCTAAACTAGTGGTTTAGTATTCCCATTCCTAAAGGATTTCCTTTTTTTGAGCGTTTTTTTACCAAAACGTGCTATTATCAGTTCCTTATGATTAACATAAAAAGCAATTAATTAATGTAAACATTCTTGACAGCCTTCTCTTCAAGCTTCTTAAGTTTTTTTTTGCTTTTTCTTAGAAATAGAGTAATACCAATACCTAGTTGATCACCACTTAGAGTATAAGTTCCTTCTATGCGTTCAGATATATCTAGGTTGTCAAAAAGATATTCTCCAGTAAAATAATTGGGTATTGCCTTCTGGTAAATGATAGACACTTGATATAAAATAGGTTTAGTTATATAATAAAAACCAGGACTAATCTTTAAATTTGGATAAATAGGAAATTTACGTGTTTGCCCTCTTATTCCAAAAATCTCTCTTCTCTCGTTTAGATCTTCTACAAAAGCGCTTACTGTTCCTTCTACCGAACCTTCCCGTAATAAGGTTAAGTTTACGCCAATTCTAGCAGAAAAATAGATTCTAGATCCCATCTGCTTTTTCAGTTCCATTTCAAGTGGCACTGAAATTATGAGTTGACCTAAAGTGCGCTCGTTAAATTCAAAATTTGTAAATCCTGGTATATTCCCATCTGGTAGTCTAAATTGAGAACTTTCTATAGGTAGTAAATTAAGATGTACACCATATCTAAATGAAAGCTCTCTTTCTGGTTGAATTACTTTATTAAAACCAAAATTTACTCCAGGAATGCTATTTCCTTTAATATCGATGTTTCCTAATGTTCTAGTGTAGTTAGGGGCTCTGTTTAATACGGGATTAAAGGTGAGTCCCCAAGTTTTATAACTAGCAAACTCTGGAAATTTATTTTTACTGCTTTGAGCGTAGATCTGTTGTTTTGTTACAAAAATGAGAAGAATAGCTATTAAGACTTTTGTAAATCGAGACTTGTTTATCAAGTTAATTCAGGTTTTATTTGCTTTGTTCGTAATAACCGCCAAACTAGGTGTTTATTATGTTGGTTCCTAAAGGATTTCCTTTTTTTGAACGTTTTTTTTATTTTTTTTTATCACGCTTTCGCGAAAGCGTAATAACCCCGCAAAACCGCCGTTTATCTAGCTTTTAAAACTGAAATATCACAGAAATAATGCCCTTGCGGATTGCGATATAAATAAAACATCTACTTTTGTACCCTGAAAAATAAGATGTATGGCAAAGAATCTCGTCATTGTGGAGTCACCTGCAAAGGCTAAAACAATAGAAAAATTTCTAGGCTCTGACTATAAAGTTGAGAGTAGTTTTGGACACATAGCAGACCTTCCCTCTAAAGAGTTAGGTGTTGATGTAGATGGAGATTTCACTCCTAAATATAAAGTCTCTGACGATAAGAAAAAGGTAGTAAAAAATCTAAAGTCACTAGCCGCAAAAGCCGATATGGTTTGGCTAGCAAGTGATGAGGATCGCGAGGGTGAGGCCATTGCATGGCACCTCGAGCAAGAGCTCGGCTTAACACCAGACCGTACTAAGCGTATTGTTTTTCATGAGATTACTAAAACTGCAATCTTAAGAGCAATCGATAATCCGCGACAGATTGATTATGATCTTGTAAATGCGCAACAAGCGCGTAGAGTTTTAGATAGACTTGTAGGTTATGAACTTTCGCCAGTGTTATGGAGAAAGGTAAAAGGAGGTCTTTCGGCAGGGCGTGTGCAATCTGTTTCTGTGAGACTTATTGTAGAGCGTGAGCGCGAGGTTTTAAACTTTGAGCCACAAGCATCATACAGAGTAGATGCAGAGTTTACTACAGAAGATGGAAAATCTTTTAGAGCAAAACTTCCTAAAAATATTACTACTAAGAAAAAAGCACAAGAATTTCTTGAGAAAAACTTGAAGGCGACTTTTAAAGTAGATGCGCTTACAAAAAAGCCAGCCAAAAAATCACCAGCACCACCATTTACAACTTCTACACTACAACAAGAAGCAAGTAGAAAGTTATACTTCTCTGTTAGTAAAACGATGAATATGGCGCAGCGTCTCTATGAGGCAGGGCACATTACATATATGAGAACAGATAGTGTAAACCTATCTAAAGATGCAAAAGCTGGTGCGCAAGCAGAAATACTAGCTGCTTACGGTAAAGAATTTCATAAAGAACGTAACTATAAAGGAAAGTCAAAAGGAGCACAAGAAGCTCACGAAGCTATACGTCCAACAGATTTTTCTAAGCATTCAGTTAATATGGATCGCGATCAAATGCGTCTGTATGAATTAATATGGAAACGAGCTATTGCATCACAAATGAGTGAGGCGCAACTAGAGCGTACTAATGTGCAGATAGCTTCAAGCGCAGGAACAGATAACTTTACTGCAAATGGAGAGATTTTAAAATTTGAAGGATTCTTAAAGGTATACCTTGAGGGTCATGATGATGAAGATGAAGAAGAGACTGGATTACTTCCAGATCTTAAAACAGGAGAAACATTACTCAATTCTTACATTACCGCAACAGAACGTTTTACAAGACCACCATATAGATATACGGAAGCATCTCTAGTGAAGAAATTAGAGGAGCTTGGTATCGGTCGTCCGTCTACATATGCGCCTACTATTACTACGATACAAAATCGTAAGTATGTTGAGAAGGGCACTGTAGATGGTAAAGAGCGATCTTATGATGTGTTGAGTCTTGAGAACAACGAGATAAAAGATAGAACCTTAACGGAGATGGTAGGTTCAGATAAAGGAAAGCTAGTGCCTACAGATGTGGGAATGGTGGTAAATGATTTCTTGGTACAGCACTTTGAAAATATTCTTGATTACAACTTTACTGCAAAAGTCGAAGCAGACTTTGATGATATTGCAGAGGGAAAGCAGGAGTGGACAAAGATGATGAAAGACTTTTACACAGATTTTCATCCTCATGTAAAAGATGTAGAGAAAAATGCAGAGCGTGAAGTAGGTGAGCGTATTTTAGGTAAAGATCCAGAAAGCGGTAAACCGGTAAGTGTTCGTCTAGGGAAATTTGGACCTATGGTGCAAATAGGTTCTGTAGAGGATGAAGAGAAACCACGTTTTGCAAGTTTAGGTCCAGATCAAACGCTGGCAAACCTTACTTATGAGCAAGCGATGGACTTGTTTAAGTTGCCTAAAGATTTAGGGACTTTTGAAGAAGAAGAAGTATCTGTAAATAATGGTCGTTTTGGTCCTTATGTGAAGTTTGGGGCAACCTTTGTTTCATTGCCTAAAGGCCGTGACCCTATGGATGTAGATCTTGATGAAGCTATTGTTTATATTAAAGAGAAGCAAAAGGCAGATGCTCCTATTTATACCTATGAAGACCTTCCAGTTCAAAAAGGAACAGGGCGTTTCGGGCCATTTATAAAATGGAACGGAATGTTTATTAATGTCAATAAGAAGTACGACTTTGATAACCTTTCTGACGATGATATCGTAGAGCTTATTGAAGTGAAGAAGCAGAAGGAAATAGATAAAGTACTTCAAGACTTCCCAGAAGAAGGTATACGTGTAGAAAAAGCAAGATGGGGTCGTTCTAATATTATTAAAGGGAAGACTAAAATTGAGCTAAGTAAGGATATAGACGCAGCAGCGTTAACCTTAGATGAAATCAAGGCCTACATAGAGAAAAAAGCACCTAAGAAAAAAGCAGCAGCAAAGAAGAAGGCTCCGGCCAAAAAGAAAGCTCCAGCAAAGAAAAAGGCGCCTGTAAAGAAGAAAACGACTGCAAAAAAGAAGTAATATATGGCCTTTGAGGTGCTAAGCCCTATACCAGAAATTGCGCTTGCGCATATACAATTGCAACATCATCAATCACTAGGTAATAACATTAGATTACACAGTGAGGAGTTGGGAATGCCAGATCTAGAAGGTGTGCAAGTAGCTATTATTTGCTTGCGCGAAAATAGGCGTGATCAAAATAATCTCGGAGAATCATTATCATTTACAGAGCTTAGAACCACTTTTTACGAACTTTTCCCTGGTAACTGGCACACAACAATTGCCGATTTGGGTGACATTCATGGAGGAGAAAGTGTAGATGACACCTATTTTGCCATCAGAACTGTTAACGAAGCTCTTTTTAAGAAGGGAATTGTACCTATGTATATAGGGGGAAGCCAAGATTTGGTGTATCCTATTTACAGATCCTATGATAAGTTGGATCAAATGGTAAATGTGGTGAATGTAGATAGTCGTTTTGACTTAGGAGATGCGAGCCAGCCTATCCATAATAAATCCTACGTAGGGAAGATTATTGTTGAAAAACCATACAACCTTTTCAACTACTCAAATATAGGGTATCAAACCTATTTTAATCCTCAGGAGGAAATAGATTTGATGGATAAGTTATACTTTGATAGTTACCGATTAGGAAATGTTTCGGCTATGATGAGTATTGTAGAGCCCGTAATGAGAGATGCAGATCTTGTTGCGATAGACTTAAATGCTGTGCGCAGTAGTGAGCTAAGTACTAGGTACAATAAAATGCCTAACGGGTTTGATGGAAAGGAGATATGTACTATTGCTCGATATGCAGGTATAAGCGATAAAGTGACTTCTTTTGGAGTTTTTGAGTATAAGAATGACGTCCACGAGGAAAAAGCAGCGATGCTCGTTGCTCAAATGATGTGGTACTTTATTGAGGGAGTAAATTTTCGCGCAAGCGAAAACATGGATATTGAGAAAGGAAATTTTCTTACGTACCAAGTTCCAATAGAAGATGAAGTGTTAACATTTTACAAAAGTGAAAAAACAGCGAGATGGTGGATCGAGATTCCATTTATTATGGGCTTGAATAATAAATTAAAAAGGCACACGTTATTACCTTGCACGTACCAAGATTATCTGGATGCTTGTAATCAAAATATCCCTGAACGTTGGTTCAAAGCAAGGAAGAAAAACGAAATTTGACTATGTGTTTCAACGATGAAATGATTATTTTTGGCGAATAAATTGTTTATTACAAATAAAATAAATAGGTTTACGCCCTTAACTTTAGAATACTTAACCTAATATCCTATGAAAAAGTATATTGCATTTATTGCGATAGTAGCTTTGCTGTCTAGTTGTGGCAAAGGCGATCGAGGGGAACTCGTCGGTGCCAAAGGCAAGCGATGGAACCCTGAAAAACCTTATGGAATGACCCTTGTTTCTGGAGGTGCTTACATAATGGGTAAGAGTGATGATGACTTTGCTGCGGTAAATGACGCTCCTACTAAAACGGTGACTGTGCGCTCTTTCTACATGGACGAAACAGAAATTACTAACGCGGAATACAGACAGTTTGTGGAGTGGGTGCGTGATTCTACAGTGCTCACGAAGCTTGCAATCTTAGCTGATGAGCTTGGGGAGACCCCTGGTAATGGAGGTATAGGTGAGTTTGCATTTAGCGATGCAGATCCTGATAATATGACCCCTTACGAGCAATACATGTATGACAACTATTTCGGGCTAGGAGAGACTGGTTTTGAAGGTCGTAAACTTAACAGAGACATTGATATCATTTGGGATACTTCAGAATATCCAGATGAGTATTATGCTGAGGTGATGGATACGATGTACATCCCTATGGAGGAGGCTTATAATGGACAGCGCACTATTGACGTTGATAAATTAGAATTCCGTTATACGTATCTTGATATTCAGGAAGCTGCAAAGAAAAACGGCGGTCGTCGTAAAGATCATATCAAAACAGAAACAGTGAAAATCTATCCAGACACCACGGTGTGGATTAAAGATTTTGCATACTCATATAATGAGCCTATGCATAATGACTATTTCTGGCATGATGCATACGGAGAGTATCCAGTTGTTGGAGTTACATGGATGCAAGCAAAAGCTTTTTGTGAGTGGAGAACGATGTACAAGAATTCTCATCAAAAATCAAAGAAAAGGCAATTTGTAAACCGTTTTAGACTTCCTGGTGAAGCCGAGTGGGAGTATGCCGCTCGTGGCGGACTCGAAAGTGGTGATTATCCTTGGGGTGGTCCATACGCAAAGAATGATAGAGGTTGCTTCCTTGCAAACTTTAAACCTTTAAGAGGTGATTATGGCGCAGATCAAGCGTTGTATACAGTAGAAGCAGATGCTTACGAACCTAATGATTACAACCTGTACAACATGGCAGGAAATGTATCAGAGTGGGTAGCTTCTTCTTACGATCCAGCTTCTTATGAATATATGTCTACTATTAATCCTAACGTAAATGACAAAGACAATCGTCGTAAAGTTATACGTGGTGGTTCATGGAAAGATGTTGCTTACTTCCTACAGGTGAGCTCACGTGACTATGAGTATCAAGACTCTGCTCGTAGTTATATCGGTTTTAGAACCGTGCAGGACTTTATGGGTGTTGATGAAAAAATCAACCTTAGAAAGCCGAAGAAATAACGAATTGAATAATTCCCAAATTATAACAATTACTTAATCTAATTAACTTACTTAACTAAACTAAACTAAAAGAAATTATCATGGCACAATCTCAAACAAGAAAAAAAATAATGAATGCCGTTTACGGTATTGGAGCAGCTGTAGTTATCATTGGAGCACTTTTTAAATTAATGCACTGGACAGGTGGAGATTTAATGCTTATTATAGGGCTTGTAACTGAAGCACTAGTTTTCTTTATCTCTGCTTTTGAACCAGTTGATTCAGATCTTGACTGGGCATTAGTGTATCCTGAACTTGCAGGTGGTGCAAGTGTATCAAAGAAAAAAGCAGTAGCTCCTGTTGAGGCAGAAGCTCAATTATCTAAAAAATTAGATAACATGCTTAAAGAGGCAAAAATTGATTCTGAGCTTATGACAAGCTTAGGAACTAGCATCCGTAGCTTTGAAGGTGCTGCGAAAGGAATTGCGCCTACAGCAGATGCAATGTCTTCTACTAAGAAATATTCTGAAGAGATGGCACTTGCTGCGGCTCAAATGGAGTCTTTAAATAGCCTTTACAAAGTACAAGTTGAGTCTTCTAGCCGTCAAGCAGAAATCAACGAGCAAGTAACTCAAAATGCTGGAAAGCTTAAAGATCAAATGGAGAGTCTTGCAACAAACCTTTCTTCTTTAAACGGAGTATATGGTGGAATGCTTTCTGCAATGAACAAAAACTAATTTTAGTTGTTTACACAATTAATAAACTAACAACTAAAATTTAAAAAATGGCAGGAGGAAAACAAACCGCAAGGCAGAAGATGATAAACTTGATGTACTTGGTGTTTATAGCGATGCTAGCACTACAGATGTCAAGAGAAGTATTATCTGCTTTCGGATCAATAAATGAAAAGTTTGAGCGTTCAAATGTTTCATTTGAAGCTAAAAACGACCTAGCATTTGCAGATATATCAAAAAAAGCAAATGAGAATGAAGAGTTTAAAGCAGCTGCAGTTACGGCTAAGAATGCTAAAGAACTTGGAAACACGTTGTTTTCATTTTTAGAAGAGGAGAAAGCCGCGCTTACTGGCGATATGGAAGATCCTACAGATTATGAGGCAATGGATAAAACGACTTTCATAGATGAGAGATACTATGCTGGAGGAAAAATCACGCCAAAAGGAAGTGAGTATCTAAGTCAAATGGACACTTACCGTGAAGGTATGTTGAAATTAGTCGGTGATAATGAAGCATTGGCAACTCAAATTAAAAATGACTTTAGTACTAGTGATGTAGTAACTGGGGGTGAAGGTGATGATGTTAAGAAAACTCAAGACTATATTTCTTATCACTTTGTAGGTTTCCCATCAGTTTCTTCTTTAACCAAGATGTCTCAATTACAGAATGACATTAAAGTTGTTGAGAATGAACTATTAACTAAGTTACTTTCTGGTAATCTTAAAGAACTTGCTTCTTTAAATAACTATGAGACGGTAATGACAACCTCAAAAGGAGCTTATTATACAGGTTCTACATTTGATGGTGTTCTTTCTTTAGGTCGTGTAGATTCTTCTACAAAACCTTCTAGAGTAGAATTAAAATTAGATGGTCGTGCAATCCCGGCAGATAAAGTTTCTTATGATGGTGGTAAACTTGTTTTAGGTGTAAACACTGGAGGTGTAGGTGATCACAAAATTACGGGATCATTATTTTACCCTCAAGATGGTAAGGAGATCGAAGTTCCAGTTGAACAAGCTTTTACTACGATTAATAAGCCTAACTCTGCTACTATCGCTGCAGATAAGATGAATGTTGTTTATCGTGGTGTTGCAAACCCAATGACGATATCATTTGCTGGTGTATCAGATAATGCAGTTTCTGCATCTGGAGCAGGTCTTTCTAAAAGATCTGGAACTAGCTATTCAATGACTCCTGGTCAAGGACGCGAAGTAACGATTAATGTGACTGCAAAGCTTCCTGACGGAGGTAGTGCTTCTGATAAAGCTGTTTTCCGTATTAAAGATATTCCACGTCCAGTGGGAACTTTAGGAGGTGATGATGGCGGTAACTTAAAGAAGCCTAGAAACACAGTTGCAGCGGCACCAATAGGAGCTAGTCTTCCAGATTTTGACTTTGATCTTAACTTGAGAGTTAATAGTTTCAAATTTAGAGCAGGAGATGCGGCTACGGTTTCTGTACAAGGAAATAAGCTTAATGGGGCAGCACAATCAGCATTACAACGTGCAAAGAGAGGATCTACAGTACAGATCTTTGATATTAAAGCAAGTATACAAGGTAACTCAGGATATAGATTGAAGACAGTTTCTCCAATCATCATTGAGTTAGCAAACTAAAATAAAAGTAATTATGAGTCTTAAACGTTTAATTTTTGTTGCACTCGGTCTATTGATGGCAGTTCCAGCATTTGCACAAGGAAATATCCTTAATGCAAAAACGCCGGATGAAATGTTTGAAGTTACCGAAGAGCAAAAAGCAAAGGACAATGACAATCCATTGCCATATGGTTACGTAGAAAAGCGTGACGTGTTATGGGCAAAAAACACGTGGGAGGTTGTTGATCTTGATGAACGCGTAAATTTCCCACTGTACTATCCTATTGATACTATCAATATGGGGTCAGATCGTCGTTCACTTTTTGATGTTCTTGTTAAGAATATTAAAAATGGAAAGATTGATGCTATTTACAGAGATTCATACTTTACAGAAAAAATCCAACTAGGAGATCTTTCTGCCGCAATGGTAAAGATTGATACTTCTGATGCTGGATATGATCAATTAAATGCTGGAGAATCGATTTCTGATTATAACATTGAGCGTACAGAAATTACTGCTTATGATATCAACGCATACCACATACGTGGTTACTGGTATATCGATAAGCGTCAAGGAGAACTTAAATACCGATTATTAGGTATTGCTCCAGTTTCTGGCGATGTTAACTTCTTAGATGATTCAAGTGCTGCAGATATTGAGCTTTTCTGGATATGGTTTCCAGGAGCGCGTGAAGTACTGCACAATGCAAAAGCATTTAACCGTAAGAACACATCAATGCCTATATCATTTGATCACTTGTTAAATAGTAGGCGTTTTAACGCGACTATTTATAAAGAGGATAACGTACAAGGTGACCGTAAGGTTAAGGAGTACATCAATGATAACTCAATGATGCAATTACTAGAGTCAGATCGTATCAAAGAACGCATTAGAGATATTGAACAAGATCTTTGGAATTACTAGATTAATTTCCAATTATATTATAAGCCACCTAAGCAATACGTTTAGGTGGCTTTTTTATTTTATAAACTTCAGACCCATAAATAGGAAGGCGATGCGCACTTTGTGAGCCTACTATTCTTGTATTTTTGTAAGGTGAAAGAAGTAGATTATATTATCGTGGGTCTTGGGCTGGCAGGTATCGCATTTTGTGAAGAGTGCGAGCGCAATGGGAAGTCTTTTATTGTCATAGACAAAGGCACAGAAGGCGCAAGCCGTGTAGCAGCTGGGTTGTATAACCCAGTAATTTTAAAGCGATACTCACTGCCTTGGAAGGCTATTGAGCAATTTGATCTTGCAATGCCGTATTTCAGAACTTTAGAAGAGAAACTTGGCGAGTCGTTCATGTATGAATTACCTGTGCGCAAAGTATTCTACTCTATCGAAGATCAAAATAATTGGTTTACAGCAAGTGATAAGCCTGGGTTGAATCGGTTTGTGAAAACTGCGATAGTAAAGGAAGAGCGTGAGGAGATTTCGGCGCCATTTCATTATGGAGAAGTGCTAGAGACGGGTAGAGTTGCAATCACAAAACTTCAATCCTGTTATGAGCAATACCTTGCTGGTAAGTCCGCTTTCGCGAAAGCGGTATTTGATTATGACTTATTACAATTACAAGACTCATCAGTAACATATGATGGCTACAAAGCCTCTCGAATTGTCTTTGCCGAAGGTTATGGAGTGAAGCAAAACCCTTACTTCGGGAAATTGCCATTAGTTGGCAATAAGGGAGAATATATAATTATCAGTGCTCCACAATTACAATTAAATGCAGCAATTAAATCTTCATTCTTTATCGTTCCATTAGGAAACGGTCTTTATAAAGTAGGAGCGACTTATAATTGGACAGATAAAGATTGGGAAGCTACAACAGAAGCTCGTGAAGAGCTTTTAGAGAAGCTTGACGCACTAATTAATGTTTCTTATGAAGTCGTCGATCAAGAGGCTGGCGTGCGTCCTACGACGGGCGATAGAAGGCCATTGCTCGGTGTTCACCCTATCTACAATCAGCTAGCAATATTAAATGGATTAGGCACAAGAGGAATCATGGCAGGTCCTTTGCTAGCTAAGTATCTTTATAACTTTTTAGATCATCAAGAAGCACTTCCCGCTGAAGTGGATGTGATGCGCTTTCCTAAAAAATTCAAATAGTCGGTTTTGGTAATTAGCTTGACAGTTGATCTTTGGCTGGGTCATACTTCATGAAGAAATTGATCCATATGTTGCGTGATAGTCTCATGATTACAGGCATGAAAACAATCATAGTTCCTACAATCGCTATAAAAGAATTTACAAGATTTGCCTCAAAGAACAGATATGTTATGACAAAGGCAGCTGTTGCAAAAGCAATGCCAACAGGGTAACTCACGTACATGGCTCCATAAAAGAAAGAAGGTTCTATCTTATATTTTGTGTTGCAATGTGAGCATCGCTCATGCATTTTGAGCGTTTGTGAAAGTATGTACGGATTTGGGTTTTTGTACATAGACTCATTATGGCAAACAGGGCATTTACCATTAATAATACTGTTAAGTTTAGTGCCTTTTAGAATTCCCATAATCTCCTTGGTTTATGAGTACAAATTTAAGCATCTTTGCAGTCCTCAAACTTTATAAATCATAATATTTACTTATCTCCTTATGCTTAATATTCATAACCTTTCTGTCTCATTTCAAGGCGAATATCTTTTTGAAGAAATCACCTTCCGTCTTAATGGAGGAGATCGTGTGGGACTCGTAGGTAAAAACGGCGCGGGTAAATCTACCATGTTGCGCATTATTTCTGGCGAGCAACCTTATGATACTGGATCTATAGCTATTGAAAAAGAGATAAGTATAGGTTTTCTTAAGCAAGATATTGACTTTGTAGAAGGAAGAACTGTCCTTCAAGAATCTTATGAGGCTTTTAAAGAAATTAAAGAGCTAGAAGGTAAACTTGATGAGATTAATAGTCAGCTAGCTACTCGTACAGATTATGAGAGTGAGGGGTATAACCAATTAATGATTGATATTAATGATGTTCAACATCAATATGAGGTGCATGGTGGCTATAATTATAAAGGAGAGACAGAACGTATTCTTCAGGGACTAGGTTTTAAACGTGAAGATTTTGATAAGCTCACAGATACCTTTTCTGGAGGATGGCGCATGCGTATTGAGCTTGCAAAGCTATTACTTCAAAACCATGACATCCTATTGCTGGATGAGCCTACCAATCACTTAGATATAGAATCTATTATATGGCTTGAGACCTTCCTAAAAGGATATTCTGGAGCTGTGGCAATTGTGTCGCACGATAAAATGTTCTTAGATAACGTTACAAATCGAACCATTGAGATTTCTTTAGGTCGTATTTATGATTATCCAAAGCCATACACAGAGTACCTAGTCTTACGTAAAGAATTAAGAGAGCAGCAACTTGCTTCTCAAAAAAACCAGCAAAAGCAAATAGAGCAAACGGAGAAACTTATCGAGAAGTTTCGTGCAAAAGCATCTAAGGCTACTATGGCACAATCTCTTATTAAGAAGCTTGATAAGATAGATCGCATTGAAGTAGATGAAGATGATAATAGTGTGATGACGTTAAAATTTCCAGTATCTATTACTCCAGGAAAAGTTGTGGTAGAGGCAAACGATGTTGAGAAAAGCTATGGAGATAAGACAGTACTACAGGGGATAGATTTGCTTGTAGAGCGCAATACAAAGACTGCCTTTGTAGGGCAAAATGGTCAAGGTAAATCTACACTTGCCAAAATTATAGTAGGAGAACTAGCACACCAAGGTGATGTAAAGTTAGGGCACAATGTGCAAATAGGATACTTTGCTCAAAATCAAGCAGAATACTTAGACGGTTCAAAAACTGTGGAGGAAACAATGATCGATGCGGCAGATGAGCGCACTAGACCGCTTGTGCGTAATATTTTAGGTTCTTTTCTCTTTAGAGGAGAGGAAGTAGATAAATATGTGCGCGTACTTTCTGGAGGTGAACGTAACAGACTTGCACTGGCAAAATTGATGTTGCAGCCTTTTAATGTGCTTGTGATGGATGAACCTACTAACCACCTCGACATAAAATCTAAGAATGTTTTAAAGGATAGTCTTAAGCAGTTTGAAGGGACGCTTATCGTAGTATCTCACGATCGTGATTTCTTACAAGGTCTTACAGATCGCGTTTATGAATTTAAAGACCACCGTATACGTGAGTTTCTAGGTGATGTAGATTATTATCTTGAACAGCGCGAGGTGTCAAACTTACGGGAGATAGAAAAGAGAGATGTCATCAAAAAAGAGGCGCCAGTAAAAAGCTCTAAAAAATCATACGAAGATCAGAAGAAGCTTAAATCACTTAATAATAGGTTGAGTAAGGTGGAGTCTAATATCAACAAGCTTGAAAGAGAAGTGAAGCAACTTGATGCAGAGCTTGCAACTAATTATGATGAGACCGTGGCGAAGCCAGACTTCTTTGATAATTACAACGGCAAGAAAAAGAAGCTAGACGGCTATATGGAAGATTGGGGCAAAATCACAGAAGAGCTCGACGCTTTAAATTAATATTGTAAATACGCTTTCGCGAAAGCGTATTTACAATACTACATAACTCATAAACCCCACTATTAAAGTGGGGTTTTGTTTTTAGAGTATGTTTTTTTTAAGGTGTTGTCTGTTGTTATTTTGGTTTTTATTAAGAATGAGAGTGTTAGGGTTGAGAAGTCGCTTCAAGACTCTCTGTGTTGTATCCGCTATGGAATCAGTATTTTAGGTGTAGCTAGTGTTTTTTGTCGTTTAACGAGCTGTGAGATTTTTTAAGACATCGTTAACAACTGTCGCGCCTTGACATGGTTAGCTTTGCGTTTTGATCATTAGGTCATTTTCAACCAAAAAAATTACGATGCGTAAAATCATCCTTTCTCTATTAGGAGTAGTACTCATAATAGGCGCTTTCTTTGCTTCTGAGGCAATTGTTGCTAGTAACCAACGTACACGACCAAAACCAGAAAAGGTGGTTAAAACAGTCTTTGTAGAAGATGTTGTTAATGGGGTAGTGCCTATTGAGATTTCGGCAAATGGTAATCTTGTAGCACAGCGCAGGTTAGAGGTGTTCTCTGAGGTGCAAGGTATATTACAAAAAGGCAGCAAACTTTTCAAGCCTGGTCAAACCTATAGAAGAGGAGAAACCATATTACGTTTAAATAGCGCAGAGTATTATGCATCTGTGCAATCACAAAAAAGTGCTTTGTTTAATCAAATTACTGCTATCATGCCAGATTTGAGATTAGACTATCCAGAGGCTTACCCGAAGTGGCAGAAGTATATCAACAACTTTGATGTAAATAAATCTACTCCTGAACTTCCAGAAATTACATCAGAAAAGGAAGGTTATTTTATATCAGGGCGTAACATTCAGACTTCTTACTATAATGTGAAGAACCTCGAGCAACGACTTGGGAAGTACAATATAGTAGCACCTTTTACAGGAATACTAACCGAGGCATTGGTTACTGAGGGAACTCTAGTACGTCCAGGTCAAAAACTAGGTGAATTTATTGACACAAGTGTTTATGAGCTTGAAGTTGCAATAAGTAAGAATTATGCAGATTTGCTAAAAGTAGGTAATGAAGTAGCACTTACAACGATAGATGGAGATCAATCTTACACTGGTAAGGTAACAAGAGTAAACGGAAATATAGATCAAGCTTCACAAACTATAAATGCATACATAGAAGTAAAAGACAGTGCTCTTAGAGAAGGTGTTTATCTTGAGGCTGTGCTCCAAGCTAAAGAAGAGACAGATGCGATTGCAATAGCGAGAGGATTGTTGCAGCCAAATAATCAAGTCTTTACAGTAAGAGATTCTATTCTTGACATTATCGATGTAAAACCAGTGTACTTCTCAGATAAAGAAGTTGTTGTAAAAGGAGTGCCTAATGGGACAAAGCTAGTAAGCAAGCCAGTTCCAGGAGCATATGCAGGTATGCTTGTAAAAATATACCAAGAGAAAGATTCATCACAAGCACCAGCAGAGTAAGATGCGTAAAATTATAGAGTACTTCATAAAGTACCACGTAGCCGTAAACGTAGTGGTATTAATGTTTGTGGTTTTTGGGATATTTGGAGCCTTATCATTAAAGTCTTCATTCTTTCCACTTGTAGATTCAAAAAACATAAACATTACCGTTGTTTACCCTGGAGCATCTCCTCAGGAAGTTGAAGAAGGTATTGTACTCAAAATAGAAGATAACCTTAAAGGGCTGGATGGTGTAGAGCGTGTAACTTCTACTTCAAGAGAGAATAGCGGAAATATAAATGTAGAGATCGAGAAGGGAAAGGATATTGACTTTATGCTTCTTGAAGTTAAGAATGCTGTAGATCGAGTGCCATCATTTCCTTCTGGTATGGAGCCACTAGTAGTGGCAAAACAAGAAGCGATACGCCAGACCATATCTTTTTCTATAAGTGGAGAAGATGTGACACTAGCTACGCTTAAGCAGATAGGGAGGCAGGTTGAGAATGACCTAAGAGCAATTGAGGGTATCTCACAAATAAACGTATCAGGTTATCCTGATGAGGAAATCGAAATCGCTGTAAACGAAAATAGCTTGCTAGCTTATAATCTTTCATTTGCAGATGTTTCTCAAGCAGTAAGTAGATCAAATATCCTCACTACTGGAGGATCTATTAAAACAGAAGCAGAGGAGTATCTCATAAGAGCAAATAATAGAGCTTATTATGGCGACGAACTCTCAAACGTGATTGTAAGATCTGACCCTAGCGGAAGAACAATACGTCTTAAAGATGTTGCAACCGTAAGAGATCGCTTTTCTGAAACTCCTAATGCAAATTACTTTAATGGAAATCTTGCTGTAAATGTATCTATTACCTCTACAAACACAGAAGATCTCATAGGTGCTGCAGAGAAAGCAAAAGAATACATCGCAGATTTTAATGACAAATACAACAACGTGCAACTCGCCGTTGTAAATGATTTGTCCATAACACTTGTGCAGCGTACTGCCTTACTTACAGAGAATGCGGTAGTAGGGATGATACTAGTGCTTATATTTCTCTCATTATTTTTAAATACGCGTCTTGCATTTTGGGTAGCCTTCGGACTTCCTGTAGCCTTTTTAGGAATGTTTATGCTTGCGGGATATTTTAATGTAACCATAAACGTGCTATCATTATTTGGGATGATTATCGTTATTGGTATTCTAGTAGATGATGGTATCGTAATTGCCGAAAATATCTACCAGCATTATGAGCGAGGTAAATCACCAGTTCAAGCTGCGGTAGATGGTACCATGGAAGTATTGCCTCCTATTATTTCGGCGATATTAACAACTATTCTTGCTTTTGGTATTTTCTTATTCTTAGATGGTAGAATAGGGGAGTTTTTTGGAGAGGTTTCTGTTATTGTAATGCTTACTCTAGCAGTATCACTTGTAGAGGCCCTTATTATTCTTCCAGCACACCTGGCACATTCTAAAGCATTAAAAAAACAAGATAATCGCCCTAAAAAAGGAATTGCAAATTTATTTTCAAAGCTGCGATATATCAATGAGTTTGGTGACCGTATAATGGTATGGTTACGTGATAAAGTGTACA
This sequence comes from Dokdonia sp. Dokd-P16, assembly GCF_003095655.1. Lineage (NCBI taxonomy): Bacteria > Pseudomonadati > Bacteroidota > Flavobacteriia > Flavobacteriales > Flavobacteriaceae > Dokdonia > Dokdonia sp. Dokd-P16. The sequence continues at coordinate 746,525 of NZ_CP029151.1, read as the reverse complement.
GCCCTACATTGCGTTTTGCACTTGATTATAAGTTTTTGATGTTCTCTTTCTTTATAGTTTTTATACTATTAACATCTGGGAGTTTTCAAGCAGGAATTATAAGAGGAGCATTCTTTCCTAACGTTGCAAGTGATAATGTGCGTATAACACTCAACATGCCTAACGGTACAAATGCGGGTGTTACAGATAGTATTATCTCTATGATTGAAATGAGAGCTGTCGAAGTAAACAAAGAGCTCTCTGAAAAATATAAAAGTGAAATAGACGGACCATTATTTGAGAATATCATAAAAACTTTAGGTCCTGGAACTTCTACAGCAACATTGAGTGTAAACTTACTACCTGGTGAGGAAAGGCCTAATGATATTACTTCCATTCTAGTGGGTAATATGATTCGTGAGAAAGTAGGTCCAGTAATAGGAAATGAAAGTCTCGTGTATGGTGGTGGAGGAAACTTTGGAGGAAGTCCAGTAGCAGTTTCTTTACTTGGAAATAATATTGCAGAGCTTAAAGCAGCAAAGGCAGAATTAAAACAATCACTTGAGTCCAATCCTGTGCTTAAGGATATAACAGATAATGATCCAGCGGGAATTAAGGAAATAAGACTCCAGCTTAACGAGTCTGCTTATGCACTTGGTCTTAACTTACAAACAGTAATGACGCAAGTGCGCGCAGGATTCTTTGGATCACAAGCGCAGCGTTTTCAAAGAGGGCAGGATGAGATAAGAGTGTGGGTACGTTATGATCGTGATAATAGGTCTTCTATTACAAATCTAGATGATATGCGCATCCTTACTCCTAGCGGATCAAAAGTGCCTCTTAATGAAATAGCGAGCTATACCATAGAAAGAGGTGATGTTGCTGTAAACCACCTAGAAGGAAGGAGAGAGATACAAATACTAGCAGATCTTAAAAACCCGAAAGAGGTAAGTGCTACAGATGTTATGGCAGATTTACAATCTAATGTAATGCCAGACATCTTATCAAAGTATCCTACGGTAACGCCATCTTATGAAGGTCAGAATAGAGAAGCTGGTAAATTAACAGGCTCTTTAAAGCCTGTAGGACTTACTGTACTCGCGCTTATATACATTGTGATTGCCTTTACCTTTAGAAGTTATAGTCAGCCATTAATGTTATTGCTTTTAATTCCCTTAAGTCTTCCTGCAGTAGCGTGGGGACACTGGATACACGATTTCCCGCTTAATATATTATCTATGTTAGGTATTATTGCACTGGTAGGGATTATGGTGAATGATGGCCTCGTGCTCATAGGTAAGTTCAATACTAACCTTAGAGAGGGGATGACTTTTGATGATGCTATTTTTGATGCTGGGCGTTCACGTTTTAGAGCAATATTCTTGACATCGATAACAACGATAGCAGGACTTGCACCGCTTATTTTTGAAGAAAGTAGGCAAGCGCAATTTTTAATACCAATGGCGATTTCTATTGCTTATGGAATTGGTTTTGCCACAATACTTACTCTCGTGATGTTGCCTATCTTTCTTTCCTTTAGTAACTGGGCAAAGACTACTACAGATAGATTGATTAAGGGGCGTAAAACTCCTAGAGAAAATCAAGAGCGAGCAGTAAAAGAGATGGAAGAAGAGGCAGAGAATGATGCTCAAGAAGATCATGCAGCTTTACCACATAATACAGACATCGTTTAATATGAATTTGTATAAAAATCATACCCGTCGAGAGATACTAGCAGTACTAGAGCAAAGTGAGAAACTTACGTACGAGGCAAAGCTTAACTTGCTTAAGGAGATAGACAAGCGTTCTATAAACGTTGCGATAGATGAGCTACAGTCGCAAATCGCTCAAAAAGAAGTTGCAATTAATAACCTAGACTATTTAAAGGATATTGGGTTCACACATGTGAAGGACGAGCAAAGCGGTACTATCACCATACGCAGAGCTTCTGGCGCAAAATTAATGGACATAGCAGCAGTTGTCGTAGGAGTGATTTTATCACTTGTAGGACTCATTCATTGCTGGTTGTTACTTGCTATTTTTACTGGAAGTAATGAATTTACACTTACAAAACTATTCACCTACGCTTTCATGATAAGTTTGGGTCTCATAGGTTTTAAAATGCTAGGAGGCATAAATCGTTTCTTAGATTATAACTCGTTTTTACTTGTACAACAACAAGATACTGTAACCATTAAAAAAGGTGATATTAAGGATGAGCAAACATTTAATACAGCCGATTTAAAACTAGAAGAAGAAGGAGAAGATGAACTTATTTTAAGTGCTGGCGAGATTGAGATTATGCGTACTTCCCCACATAATTTAGTTCAAAAACTCACGATGGAAGCGCTATTGCATAACATATTAAGGAATCAATAATGAAACTTTCAGTACAACATATAGCAGTATTTATTTTAATGTTTGCTTTCGCGAAAGCGTACTCTCAAGAAACTCCCACTTCATTACTTACTAAGGAAGAGGCAGTGCGTACTATGCTTGAGAATAATTTTGGGATTCTACTTGCCAATAATCAAGTGGCAGTTGCCGAAAATAATACGGGGATTTTGAATACAGGATATTTACCTACGATAAGTACTACGGCGGGTATTAATTATAATGTAGATAATCAAGAAGCTACTTTTCAAGACGGTACATCAAGGTCTGTAAATGGAGCAGAGACGACAAGATACAACGCATCTGTAAATCTTGACTACACCCTATTTGATGGTTTAGGAAGGTATTATAACTATAAAACTCTCAAAGAACAATATGGTTTATCTAAGTTGCAGGCTAGGGAGACTATAGAGAATGTGATGGTGCAGCTCTTTACAGTGTATTATGAGGTTGCACGTGTTGAGGAGAATCTGGGTGTCCTAGAAAATGCACTTGAGATATCAAAAGAGCGTGAGCTTAGAGCGCAATATCAATTTGATTACGGGCAAGTAAATAAGCTTGAGGTACTCAACGCACAAGTAGATATTGTAACTGATAGTACAAATATTCTCAATGCAAGACAGCAGCTGCGCAATGCACAGCGTGATCTTAATGTGGTTCTTGCAAGAGAGCTAGAAGACCTGAAAGTGGCAGACACCACAGTTGCTTTTATAAATCCTATAAGTATAGAGGAGTATATTAATGAAGGGACTGTAAATAATATTTCGCTTTTGCAGTCAGAACAAAATATAATCATAAGTGATTACCAGATAAAGCAGGCTAAATCACTGTTACTTCCTACTGTGGGAATCACAGGTAGTTATGGGTGGAATGAAGGGAATTTTCCGGCGACTAACTTTCTTGCTTCAAGTACATCTACAGGTTTTCAAACGGGTGCGACTTTACGATGGAATTTATTTGATGGAGGTAGATCTATTGTAGGTATTAAGAATGCTAAAATTGCACTTGATAGTCAAGAGTATATCAAAGAACAGCTCAAACAACAAGTAGAACGTGATATTTCGAATGCAAAGGGTAATTACTATAATGCACTTGCTATCTATAACTTACAAGAACAAAATGTAATCACGAGCAAAGCAAACTTTGATAGATCTGAGGAGCGTTTTAAGTTAGGTCAAATTACTAGCATAGAATTTCGTCAGGCGCAATTAAATCTTCTTAACGCGCAGACTACCAAGAACGCAGCAAAGTATACAGCAAAGCTTGCAGAGATACAGTTATTACAGCTTACAGGTCAATTGCTTAATGTAGATTTTTAAAGATGTAGGTGGCGCTTTCGCGAAAGCGTACCCCTCTATAAATTAGATCATCATGTACGAACATTTTTTTCAATGCCCTTACTGTTGGGAAGAGATTTCTATGCTCTTAGATCCATCCATAAGTAGTGTTTATGTAGAAGATTGTGAAGTGTGCTGTAATCCTATTGAATTACAAGTAGGTTTTGAGGATGGAACGTTAACTTCATTCTCTGCTATAGACATTGAACAATAGCCCATTTTCTTACATTTGGGCGTTATTTTTTATTTATTAAATATTTATATTTCTATCAATAAATAGTTTATGATAATAGAACTTAATATCGCAGATGACACCCTAGGATTTGTTTATGAAAACAAAATCGCTCAAGATGGTGTTAACCAAGTGAAGGCAGCGATAGAGAAAAAGCTTGAGAGTCACGATAAAATCAATATTTACCTTGAGGAGGACGATGTGGATGAGATTGAAATAAGAGCATTTATTGACCATACATTTTTTGATATTTCTTATGCTAAGCGTATCAATAGATTAGTGATTGTATCTAACAGATCATGGATACGCCGCGTAGTGCGTCTCAAGGATTTATTAATGACCTCAGATGTGAAGGCTTACCCGTCAAAAAAACGTGTAGATGCTCTGTGCTGGGTTATGAAAAAATAAGAATTTATCCTTTTCCTGCTAGTGTTGCTATTAATCCAGACTTAAGGTTAAGCCAGAGATAATTGAAGAATGACTTCGTTGTGTCTCTTTCTGTCTCACCAGAGCCTTCTCTAAAATCTGTAGGTTTGTCATCACTATCTTCTTTAATAAACAGGTTTACAACCTTAGATAGTAACTTGTTAATGCCTTTTCCTCTTTTGCGCATTATTTCAATCTCAAAATCGTCATATTTCATACGCATATCAATGCTAGATTTGCTAGCATTACCGTCTATGGTAAAGTAGGTTTGGTAAGTTTCACCTGTGAGTTTAATATTTAGATTGGGAGCGGTAAATTGATTCATCTGTTCTCCTGGTAATTTGCCTATACTTCCTTTAAATAGAAACAGATCATTTTTATCATTTACATCAAAAGACCAATCTACTTCAATAGGAGTGTTATCCATAAAAGTAGCGGTGATGTTTAAGGATGTTTGATCTCCAGCGGGATATGTGTTTCCTAGTTTGTTTATAGATGCATTAAGAGCAGAAAATTCAATGCGTCCTCCTTGATTATCATCCTTTAATTTTTCTTGATAAACAATACTACCATTTTTAATAGTAACATCATCTACTAGGAGGTTAATAGGAGCGTCCCTGAGCATTTTACTATAAAGAGGCTTGTAACTATTATCATCAGTAACTAGCTTGTCTCTATAAACCTCTAAAGTAGGCTTGCTAATGGTAATTGAGTTAGCTCCTGCAAATAACTCACTATTTTCAAATCCAAAAGTGGGATTATCTATTTCAATCGCTGCTATTGCGAGATTGAAATGATCTTTTTCTATTGGAGTTATATTTGAGAGGTCAGCCTTACTATATTTTGTTTTCAGTGTGACATTGTTGAAACGTCCTTTTCTATTAGTTATGGTAAAATCTTCAAGAGTGAGTCGTTCGTATTTGCCTACTTTTAGAGATATGTCAGAACCATTAGCATTGTAGTCCGAGTAATCTAGAGGTAACTTTCTTGAAAGAGTTTTACTATCTATATAGATGTCGTCTATTTCTAAAGCGATATCTCCTACGCTAACGGATATTGAATCTTTTGTTCCATCATAAATTGTCAATGAGGCATTCTCTATACTTAACCCTTCAACCAGGATAGGTTTAAAAACTTTGGCAAGAGGTTTTCTTACCGTATCTGTTGATTTCTTGAATTTATGCTTGCTGTAAGTAATTGCTGCGCCATCAAGTTTAATATCTTCTATATTGATTTCTTTATTCACTAGATAACTCCAATAGCTTACATCTTCAATTGTAAATGAGGTTGCCTTAACAATTGTGTGCGTTATAGTATCCGTTTTGTTCTGAATATGCACTTCTGGATCTACAATAGTGATGGTTCCAGAGAAGCTTTTTAGATTTATATCGCTATATGAGACAGTAAAATGTTCTGGCAGCCTATTTTTTAAAAAGAATTCTGCTTTATTTTTTACAACTCGATTTATAAGAATTTGAGCTGTAAGTAGCGCTAGTGTTAAGATTACTAGCGAGATGAGAATTGTTCTTGTTTTTTTATTCATAGGTTAAATATAGTATGCAGTAATGGCTGAGAAAAAAGTTTGTGATTTCTTGTTAAATATGCCCTTTGTGATTTGGTAATAAGGAAAAGTTTGTTGTATATTTGCACTCCAATTAACGCAGTACTGATGGCCTAATCAAGAAACGTGTTACTGGAACATATATCGCGGGATAGAGCAGTAGGCAGCTCGTCGGGCTCATAACCCGAAGGTCACTGGTTCGAGTCCAGTTCCCGCTACTAAGGCTAACGCCAACAAAATCAACGGATAGTGTTTCACTATCCGTTTTTTTTATGCCTTCACTTTTTTTACATTTACTCAAAGTACACGCTAACGTACACGATTCGACCATGAAACTTAATTATTCTGAGCCTAAATTTTATACTGGAGGAGTGGATATTTTTAATTGGTCAAAGCTCTCAAAGGGGATCAAGACCAATTGTTGTGTTTATGCAAATATTGTTGTTAATCTATAAAGAAAGAATTCTACATTTTTCACACCTCTAAATTGAGCTCTAAACGCCTTGATTTTCGCATTGAATGATTCTGCTGACGCGTTTGTGCTTCTATTTATAAAGTAGTTTAATATTGATCTATAGTTAAGGCTTATCGTGTTTACGATTGAATTAAATGCTTTGTAACCTGTTTTTTCGACGTCACTGTACCAGTGTGCTAATTTGGTATATGCTGTTTCTATTGATCTTCCTGTATTAAAGATATTTATTAGACCTTGTACTAGATTAAATGCAGTTTTTATATCTGGATATTCCTTGAAGAGAACTTTACTTCTGTGGTGTTGATTTTTTGTCCATTTGCTGGGTGCTTTATAAAGTAGATATCTACTTCTTGCTAAAAGCTGCTTTCTGGTATCACCATTTTCAAAGATTTCAGGTTGATGGGGTGTGTTGTTGACTCGTGCTAGTTTTATGTTTTCATTCTCTAGGTCTATTGCTTCCCATCTATGTTTGACACGAATGTCTTGTAGCGCCTCTAGTGCTAGTTTTTGTACATGGAATCGGTCTGTAACCTGTATAGCTTTCGGGAAACATTTTTTACAAATAGTTTTCATAGTGTTAGCCATATCAAGGGTTATCTCTATTACCTTGGCTCTTTTCTTAGCAGATATTTTCAGCAGTTGTGCTATGATTGGTTCTGCTTTTGTTCCCTTGAAGATGGCAACAATACTGCCTTTCTTTCCTTTGGCTTTTTTATTGGTAATAATCGTATAGAGTTCTCCTTTGGATAATGCGGTCTCGTCTATAGATAAGTAAGGTCCTATATTCTCTGGAAAAATCAGGTACTGTTTTGCGTGCTTCTTTTGATCCCAGTTTTTAAAGTCACTTAGATAATCTTTGTACTGGCGCTGTAGCTTCTTTCCATTAACGCCATAAAAACGCCCGATAGTATGACAGTCCGAGGCTCTAGTATTGACTAATTTCTTTTAAAAAATCAGCAAACTCGGCGGTCATCCGTGTTCCCTGTGCTACTAGGTTCCAGTCTCTTTGAACTATCTCTTTGGTTTGCTTGTCAATCCACCTGCGTCGCTTTACGTGGAGATAAACAGTATTGCCACGTAGAGGAAAATCTTGAATCGTGACCTCTTTGTGAAAACCGTGTGCAATAAGTATGCGGATATATTCTTCTTTTGGAGTCTCGTTACGCTCCTCAAAATAAAGATGCATTACTTCACCATTCTTGGTGTTTCTGACCAGATCGAAGTGGTTAATGAGAAATTCTGGGAGAATGAGTTTTAGTAATTCTAGATAGTTGTCCAAGGCTAGGCTTTATTACAAAAATCTAAAAATTATCCAATTCACACACAACTTTTGAGAATGATCCCTCAAAGGAGCAGAAAGAAGTTGCTTTATCTAAAAATTGGTACGTATACTACTCCTATAGAAATCCTCAAACAGGAAAACTCGAAAGACAGACTAATCTAAAGGCAAGTGTGAACACTTATCATGACAAGGCTAGGAGGTGGAAAATGCTAAAGATTGTAAAATCAGCAATAGAGAATCTTCTCGAAGCAGGATATAATCCATTTGTAGACAACAAATCCGTAAAGGAATACCTTCAATCACAAGAGAAAGAAAAAATTGGTCAAGCTATAAATGCTACAGTTACTAGTGTAATACAACAATCTAATCCTGTATTACAAGTTGATAATGCTATCCAGATGTCTATTAAAGACGCTTTTCAATTAGGTCTAGAGACTAAGCAGCGTATTCTTAATGAAAATTCTTTTCCGAAATTTAAAAGTAGGATCAAAAGGTTTGAAGTATGGTTAAGCGATAATAGCTATACGGAAGAAAACTGCATCACAACTATACAGAAGAAGTCTGTAATACAATATTTGAACAGTGTGTTACAACTAACCAGCGCACGCAATCGAAACAATACAAGGACTGCTATTTCCTCATTATTTCAAGTTTTGGAGGATAATGATGTAGTACAAGAAAATTTTGTCAAAAAGATTAATGTACTTAAATCTGTGCCTGAGAGAAACAAGACGTACACTCCTAAACAGGTAGAAGATGTCTTTCATTATATGAAAGTTAATGATCCCATTTTGTTACTCTTTGTTCAATTCATTTCTTATAATTTCTTAAGGCCTATTGAAGTATGTAGATTAAGAATAGGTGATTTAGACTTAAAAGATAAAAAACTCTATGTGAGAGCTAAGAATCAACCTGTCAAAACTAAAATTATCCCAGATATCTTATTAGATAAGCTTTCTGGATTGGAGAAACTTGATAGTAATGCTCTTTTATTTACGCCAGACAGAATAGGTGGTCTCTGGGAGGCAAAAGAAGGCAATAGGAGTGGTCACTTTTCAAAACGTTTTAAAACAGTTAAAGATCATTTTTCTTTAGGTACAGACTACGGTTTGTATAGTTTTAGGCACACATTTATAACTAAGCTTTATAAAAAACTTGCCATAAAACTAACTCCAAATGAAGTAAAAAGTAAATTAATGCTAATCACGGGTCATTCTACAATGAAAGCACTAGAGCAATATTTAAGAGATATTGACGCAGTGCTACCTCAGGATTACTCTAACATGTTGAAATAATGCAATTTAAAAATTTTGGTTTAATCAGTGATACAGAAGCCATTAAAACGGAGGAGTGCTACATTAAGTTTTTGAAAGAAAAAAAATTAATTCAAAATACTATTTCATTAGGAAATTTTTCTTTGGGTAATATGTCCATGGGTGGAAATTTATCTCTTAAGCCTGAATTGAATCAAAACAGTTATGGAAAAAAAATTGCGACTAGTTTAGGACTTGAATTAAGAGATTATCTTTTGGAAAATTATAAAGGATATGTGGGAGGTGATTTAGAACTGTTCAAGATGAAATTCAAGAGGAAATGTTTTGGTCGGAAACTCACATATAAGAAAAAAAAAGGATTAAGTTATTTTAATAAGTACTACGATAATTGGATTGATATAAGTAAAGAGTATAACTATAGTGGTCTGCCAGGTACAGACCCAAGTGCACCTAGAATGAGCAATTTATTTATTGAGCGCGGGTTTCTTGGCGAGGATTTAGTAAATGAGTCAGATATCATTCGTAAATATTTGTTTGGAGAGAGAGATTTTTTTAATGGGAATCTATTGAACAGCTCCAAGAACTTAAAACAAATACTCAAGTTTGAAAATGAATATTTAATACTACAATACTTAAATGATTTATTCGGTTTTGAGAATCAGAAAAGTAATGATCGCAATCTTATCTTAGATAAGATCTATAAGAAGAATAGAACTAAAATAGATTCTTTCGATACCATTCTCTTTATAGACTATATTTTATCTATAGAAGATTATAGATCACAAGCGTATGGGATAGCGCTTTTTGATTTTTTAAAACATGAGGTGAAAACAATTTACTTGTCTATGAGAGAATTTTCAGATTTGATAGTAGAAAATTTCCCTTCTAATTTTAACAAATTGAAACACCGAGATAAAAGTGATGCTCACGATGAAAAGAAAAATCTTTTCAGAAATGAGTGGGATAAATTCTTTGAAGATCACTAGAATTTTAAATTTCAACAAATTACCCCATGTCTACCCCTTTTCTACCCTTAAATATACCCTAGTTCAACTCTTTGGCTTTCACAATCTTGCGCCCAGTAAACACTACTGATCAGGTGTAGGAATCTATTATTCTTTTCTCGGTGTTTACTCTAACTATTTTTTAATTAGAACTAAACATTATGGACAAAAAGAAAGCAACAGTAATATTCAGAGTTGATGCTGAATATAAAACTTATTTAGAGAAACTCGCAGCGCACTATGAGGTCACTGTCTCAGAATTTATAAGAGATTTTCTTGTAGATGCCCTAGAAGATTGTGAGCTACCTTTCTATTACTATCAGGGTGATGAATAGATCCATCATTGCTGATGATCTCCAGCGAAGGAAAGAAGATCTAGAAGATGAAAGAACTACAAACAATTGTTTAATTATTAAGCCTGTAAATAAGTGGATTGATGATGCCAAATCTAGGCCTATTCCAAACATGTTGTTTAGTGAATTGTGGTATGAGAATGAGCTAGCCATATTGTTTGCAGATACAAATCAGGGAAAGTCAATACTTGCAGTACAAATAGCTGATAGTCTTAGTAGAGGAGTTGCTATTGATGGATTCAAACTAGAGTGTGAACCTAAAAAAGTCTTATACCTAGATTTTGAACTTTCGGATAAACAATTTGAAAATAGATACTCTGTAGAGTATTCTAGTCATTACACATTTGACAACTTATTTCATAGAGCAGAGCTAAATCCGGAATTAGACCTACCAAAAGAATATAAATCCATAGAGGATTATCTCTGTGGGACTCTTGAGGCTACAATTGTAGGTAACGGTGCTGATGTCATAATCATAGATAATCTAACGTATCTAAATTCAGATAGCGAGAAGGCTAAGTATGCACTTAACCTAATGAAGCTTCTGAAAAAAATAACTAAGTCTACCACTGTTTCAATTTTAGTGCTTGCACATACTCCTAAGAGGGATAATTCTGTACCTCTCACTAAAAATGATCTAGCAGGAAGCAAAATGCTTATGAATTTTTGTGACAGTTGTTTTGCTATAGGCGCGAGTACTTTAGAAGTGTCTCACAGGTATATAAAGCAAATAAAACAACGTAATACAGAGCATATTTATCATGGTGAAAATGTGATTCTATGCGAGATACGCAAAGAGCTCAATTTCTTAAAATTTAATTTTCTGGAGTATACGAATGAGCTTGAACATTTAAAGACTGCGACAACTGCTTCTATTGATACTAGGGATGCAAAGATGGTAGACTTGATACAGCAAGGGAAAAATAATGTTGAGATAGGGAAGGAATTAGGATTGAGTGAAGGAGCTATAAGAAAAAGAAGAAATAAGCTCAACTGCTAATCTATGAATGCTCAAGTGGTATATAACCTTGTTAAAACACTTCCTAAGGAAGAGTTTGAGAAGTTGTACCACATGATGAAGAATGAATTTAATGTTCAAACTAGTGCTCGAGAGCCTAAAAGAAGTAAAAAACACTTCCCAGATATTACTGTTAGGGAAATGGAGATTTATTTGATTGAAAATCATTTTAACAAGAAGTAAACTACACAAAAAGCTATTCGTACCAATCGTACCATTTTATTAGTACGATTGGTACGAGTATAAACTATCAGCTCATGAATTATAGATACGTATTAGATGGCTCTAGTAAGAAATATGTTTGCCCTAAGTGCTCAAAGAAAAGTTTTGTGAGATATCTCGATAAGCAAGATGGTGGCTATCTGAAATCTACTTTAGGACGATGTGATAGAGAAAGTAAATGCGGCTATTTTAGTAAGCCTTATGGAAATAGTGTTTTGTCATATGATGTAATACATAAAATAGTACCTCAGAAGCCAACATACCATGACGATGATCTTCTCTTTAAATACTGTAATAATTATGCATCTAATAATCTGTTTAATTACCTATTGAAACATTTTAATTTCGGTCAAGTACTAGAAGTTTTTAAAAACTATCATATAGGTACGTGTTCATATTGGAAAGGAGCAACTGTATTCTTTCAAATGGATATGGAAAAACGCCTTAGAGGTGGAAAAGTAATGCAGTATACTGAGCATACTGGTAAACGAGTCAAGAAACCGTACAACCGCATAAGCTGGATGCACAAAGTATTACAGCTTGATAACTTTATATTACATCAATGTCTATTTGGATTACATAATATAATTGACTGTAACACATTCTCAACAGTTTGTATTACAGAGTCAGAAAAGACAGCAATCGTTATGAGTTTAATGTTTCCTGAGTATACATGGCTGGCAACTGGCAGCAAATCTAATTTTAAGGAATCTTTACTACAACCTCTAAAGGAATATAATATCATTGCATATCCTGATAAGACAGAGTTTAATGATTGGAATAACAAATGTAAAGACCTGAACGGGCAAGGTTATCATATAAATTGTAGTGATCTATTAGAAAGTCAAGTTTTGAAAGAGGGAGGTGATCTTGTTGATTTAGTAATTTCTATGTAAGTTTCGTAGAGAAACTGAAATATCTAATACATCACTCCTATGAATAGAAAAGTATTAATATGTGCCATTTCAAAGTAAATGGAATAAGTGGTAATTACATCAAGCTTAATTCTCGAGCAATAAAAAGAGAAACACTATAAGGAAATTTGTCTTTATCTGGGATTACCTTTGGCCATGAGCTTGGATAGTCTGGCTGTTCAACTGCGTCTTCTAACGCTATTTTAATATCTTCAGATCTTTTGTTGTATTTATTCTTTAGATCTTTTTTAGAAACAACCCATCCTTGTTTTAGTGCAGCTATTCTCTCTTTAAAGTCATCATCAAAATAGTCCATGTCTACTGTGATGAATTTACCCCATATATGAAAGTAATCCTTTGGGCTTATTTTACGCACCTTGTAGAACTTGTGTGGCTTAGTTGTAATTTCTAAGCTATCAGTTGGCTTTTCAAAAAAGAACTTAAGCCAAGTGCGACGAGTGTTCTTACTCATATTAATGTCATGTTCCAGTGACTCCATGGATAGCATATTCGTATTCAACCATTCAAATATTCCAAAGCCTGCCAATACTAATGCTAGGGGGTGGGTATGCTTAAATAATGCGTCTAGATCTATAAAGGTATTCATCAAGTCAGTTTGTACGACGCCAGTTATAAAGTCATTTAGTCCCCTCATGTGTTCAGCTTGCTGAATGAGCTCTATGCTCTCTTCATTCCATTCTCTTACTGGAAAAAGAATATCTAAGGTAGCTTTGGCTTCGCCGTCAGATTCAATGCGCTCCGCAAGTTTAGCTTTAAATACCTCCTTAGATCCACTTCTTTGTATGGCTAGTTTTTCAAAAACACCTATGTAATGAGGCATCTTAGAATTTATAAATTCGAATAAATGTGGTAGGATAGCTTTCATAAAAAAACCCGCTCTTAGTGAGCGGGATAAATGTAGTTAATTATCATTTTACGTTAATCATTATCTCCCTTATACTCATCATTGTTAGGGTTAAGTTGATCAGATCTATTATCCAAGTCATCTTGCGTGGGCTGGTAATCTTCTTTAAATGCGCTCATAATTATTTTGTTTTAGTAGCTGCACTTGTCGCGCGTGCAGCAAAGCTATTTTTAGATACGGTTCCTGATGTTTTTGCAGTTGATGATTGTATTCTACTTGCTGCACTTGAAGTCATTGGTTTTTTTGACATAATTACTAATTTTTATAAATAAGAGCATTTGTTGGTAGCTCAAACACCAATCTGGGTGCAATTTATAGGTTATATAAAATCAGTTTGTCAAATTTTAATCGATAATTGAAAACATGAGTAATTTTAATTAGAGTACTTAGATGGAATTTGCGCCTTATGGTTCTTTTTAATGTCTGATAGGCTAGGATATTGACTTAAATATTGTGGTAGCATATAGATTTTTAGTTCATTACAATATTTTTTAATTTTTTTTAGACACTCTTAACTACTGTGAATACTAAGAGAATTTAGAAAAAATTAATTTTTGTACATCTATAACAATAAAATAAATTTATAATATCAAATAAAACTTATATCTTTGTAATCGAATAACAACAAATAAAATGAAGTTAAGCAATATTGCGAAAATAACATCTGGTATTAATGGCCGTAGAAATCCTGAGGGAAGTATTTATTACTTGAGCGCTCGGGATTTTATTAGTTCTCATGAGATAGATACTCAGACAGCACCTAGTTTGATGCCCTCCTCTAAAATGGATAGACACTTTCTTGAGAAAGGAGACGTATTGGTGCTTTCAAAAGGGCATCATGGTTTTACAGCACATACTTATCAAGGGGAGAAACAACCAGCGGTTGCTTCTTCTATTTTTATGGTGTTGAAAAACATAGAATCTACGGTTATGCCTAAATACCTAGTGTGGTTTATTAATTTGAGTACTACTCAAAATGAACTCATTAAATATGGACGTGGTTCTGTATTACCCGCAATTAATAAAACTATTTTAGGTGACCTTACTATCGATGTGCCTGATTTAAAAACTCAACATATAATTGTTACACTAGACCAGCTCAAAAAACAAGAAACCAGGATTATAAAACAACTAGATCAACTAAAAACAACCAAATTAGAACTTCAACTTAAAAGTAAAACAATATAACATGAGTGATAAAATTTCAACCACAGATATTAATAGAGTCGTATGGCAAGCCTGCGATACCTTTAGAGGAGTCATAGATCCTAGTCAGTATAAAGACTATATTCTTGTGATGCTATTTCTTAAATACGTTTCTGACACCTATACAGAACGTTATGAGGCACATTTAAAAAACTATGATGGTAATATAGAACGTGCAGAACGTGCTATGGCATCAGAACGTTTCATGGTTCCTGAGCACAGTCATTTTGCCGATTTATATGACAAACGTAACGAGCCTAACATAGGTGAGCTTATAGATATTGCTCTTAAAGATCTGGAAGAAGCAAACCGTGAAAAACTAACTAGTAGCGATGGTGCAGGTATCTTTAGAAACATCAGTTTTAATAGCAGTAATCTTGGTGAGAAAAAGGATAAGAACGCAAGACTTAAAAACCTGCTTACTGACTTTAATAAACTAAACCTTAGACCATCTGCTTTAGAAGGTCAAGATGTTCTAGGGGATACTTATGAATACTTGATCAGTAACTTTGCCAGTGACGCTGGTAAAAAAGCGGGAGAATTTTACACGCCTAAAGAAGTATCTATTCTACTAGCTAGACTCACCAAGTCTAAGTCTGGAGCGCGTATATACGATCCTACATGTGGAAGTGCCTCTTTATTGATTAAAGCAGGGAAACAAGTAGATTCTGGCGACTTCTCTTTATACGGTCAGGAAGCAAATGGCAGTACGTGGGCACTTGCAGTAATGAATATGTTTTTGCATGGTTTTGATAATGCCTCTATACGTTGGGGTGATACGTTACGTACTCCTAAACATACCGAAGGTGATCACTTAATGAAATTTGATACCGTAGTGGCAAATCCTCCTTTTTCCCTAGATAAATGGGGACAAGAAAATGCTGAGACTGATAAATACAACCGTTTCTCTCGTGGGGTACCGCCTAAGAGTAAAGGCGACTGGGCATTTATATTGCATATGATAGAAAGTGCTTATGAAGATACTGGTAAGATAGGCGTTGTCGTGCCTCATGGTGTGCTTTTTCGCGGCGGTGCCGAAGGTCGCATACGTCGCAGAGTCATAGAAGATAACTTGCTAGATGCCGTTATAGGTTTACCTGCAAATCTGTTTTTTGGTACAGGTATTCCAGCAGCGGTTCTCATATTTAATAAAGGTAAAGGAGACCTTACAGAAACGCTATTTATAGATGCCAGTGAAGAATATGACAGTGGCAAGAATCAAAATGTACTATCTACAGCTCATTTAGATCATATAGTAGATAGTTATGTACGCTTTCGCGAAAGCAAAATCACTACAGGCGTAGTAGAAGATAAATACAGTTATGTTGCTACACGGGAAGAGCTGGAAGAGAACGAGTACAACCTCAACATACCGCGTTATGTAGATACATTTGAAGAAGATGCTGAAGTAGATATTACACAGGTACAGACAGAGATCCAGCAGTTAGAAGAAGGGCTGAAAGGTATACAGGCAAAAATGCAAGAGTATTTAAAAGAATTAAATTTATAAGCTATGATATTTCCAAAATTTAAAAAGACCAAAGGCTACGACCCAGCATTAGAAAGTTGTATCATAGACACAGTAGACAAGTTGCAAAAGATGGAAACTGACGTTAGGCATCCAGCTTTACTTTTAGGTAATATACAAAGTGGTAAAACCAGGTGTTTTATAGGTATAATGGCGCTAGCATTTGATCAAGGCTATGACATGACTATTATTCTTACCAAAGGAACTCGTGCACTAGCAAATCAAACAATAAGAAGATTAGAAAGTGAATTTGAAGAACAGTTACTAGCGGATGAAGTAAAGGTCTATGATATTTTAAATATGCCTACTCTTACACCATGGTTACTTAATCAAAAGCTCATTATTGTCGTTAAAAAGGAAACTAATAATTTGGACAGGTTGCAAAACTTATTTGAAGAATATAGTGCCTTTAAAAATAAAAAAACTCTTTTTATAGACGATGAAGCAGACTTTGCATCAAATGGCTTTAAAAGAGATAAAAATGCAGATGATGGAGTTTCTATGAACACGCTTGCAGTCAAAATAAGTGATATAAGACAGCTTTTTGATAAACAATATGACTTCCTACAAGTTACTGCAACTCCTTATAATCTGTATTTGCAACCAGAGGTTATACACCTCAATGGAGAGACATATGCGCCTATGAGACCTAAATTTACCTCATTAGTTCCTATACACGATAAGTATGTAGGTGGTAAGGTATATTTTGAAGATAGTGAGTTAGAAGGCAATCCGGCTAACTTTATACACGCTCCTGTTACTATAGATGAGCTAGAGGCTTTAAGTAGAAGTCACGCTACGATTTTAAGAAACGTTTTGTACACTCCAAGATTAGCTACTTTAAGGAATGCAGTAACGAGTTACTTTGTAGCTGGTGCAATAAGGAATATAGAATTAGGTAAAGTCTATAAGTCTAGTTTCTTGTTTCATACAGAAATATCGAAAGCGAGGCACGATTGGCAAATGACACTTATCACAGAGTTTTTAAGCCAATTACAAAATGAAGCAAAAAAGGATAGCCTATATTTTGACGAAATTATAAAATCAAATTATGAAGCTATTAAAGTTTCTGCAAGATTAACTCGTGAAAAGGTACCTAGTTATCAAGAAGTTTATGACTTTGTAAAAGACTATTTGACCAAAGAATATTATGGTATTGTAAAAGTGAATAGTGATAATGATATTATGAGTATTTTGGGTTCTGATGGTCAGTTAAGATTAGATAATCCCTATAACATTTTTGTGGGTGGTTACACCTTAGATAGAGGTATCACTATTGCAAATTTATTAGGCTTTTTCTATGGTCGTAATCCAAGAATATTTCAACAAGATACTGTTCTACAGCACAGTCGTATGTATGGAGCACGAGCAAAAGATGATGTGTCTGTGACCAGGCTTTATACCACAAATCGCATACATAGGGCTATGGCTCGGATGCATCATTTAGATGCAGTTACTAGAGAGGCATATGTAAGAGGTGAGCATCACGACGGTGTTGCTTTTGTAGAAAGAGATCCACAAAATGAAATAAGACCTTGTGCACCTAATAAAATATTAATCTCTGACATAGAGGTCATTCGACCGGGCAAACGTTTTTTACCAATAGGTTTTACTACAGGCCCGATACAAACTCTTAAGGCGGTACGTAAAAATTTAAATAATTTAATAGATGCGATACCATTAGATGATAGAGGAACTGCGACTATAAGCTATGGTCTGGCAAAGGAAATTTTATCACTTATAATTCATACGCTAGATTTTGAAGAAGGATACAACTGGGACGTTACTACCTATGTAGCAATGATGAAACGTTTTTCTCATAGGGCAAATCAGGCTGAAAATAGAGAAAAAGTTAAAGTATTGATCAAACACGACCGCAATATAAGTCGCATAAAAGCCAGTGGTGCTTATACTGATAACCCAGATGATGGTAATAAAGACACACCATTAGCACGACAACTTGCCAACGATACCTGTGCCTTAATATTATTAGAACAAAATGGCGATAAAGAAAAAGGATGGAAAAACACACCATTTTGGTGGCCAGTTCTTATCGCGCCAAGTGCTACGCCACCAGCTATCGTAGCGACAAACCACGAGTAGAAAATTATGAAAGAAATAATTGTAGAAAAGATAGAAGGCTTTAAAATAACAAAACTAGGTTGGATTCCTGAGGATTGGAACATAAAAAAAGTAGTTCAATTAGGAAAAGTAGTTACTGGTGGTACACCATCTACCTCAGTTGGGAATTATTGGAAAGATGATTTTACTTGGTATACTCCAACGGATATTTCAAATTTTGGAAAATATGCAAATCTTTCTAAAAGACAGATTTCAAAATTAGGTTTAGAAAACTCTTCCGCGACATTATTCCCAAAAGGCACCATTATGGTGTGTACAAGGGCTACAATTGGTGAATTAGCAATTGCATCTAGTGAAGCATGTACAAATCAGGGATTTAAAAATCTTATTGTTGATCAGTTTAATGATACTAATTTTCTTTATTACGTAATTCTCAATTCTAAGCAAAGACTGATAAGGTTATCGTCAGGAAGTACTTTTTTGGAGTTAGGAACTAATGATTTTCGAAATGTAACTTTGCCAGTCCCACCACTTCCAGAACAAAAAGCCATCGCCAACTGTCTCAGTACTTGGGACACCGCCATCACAAAACTAGATACCCTTATAAAAGCAAAGCAACAGCTTAAAAAAGCCCTGATGCAACAGCTGTTAAGTGGTGAAAAACGCTTGCCTGGTTTTGTTGGGGAATGGGAAACAAATCGGTTTGATTACTTTTTAGGCTACAATCCGAGACCTGTAGAAAAACCATTTGAACCTTTTACGAAATTGGGTATTAGAAGTCATTGTAAAGGAACATTTCAAAACAATGATTTCAAACCTGAGGATATTGCAATCACTACATTATACCTAGTTGAACCAGATGATTTGATAGTCAATATCACTTTTGCTTGGGAAGGAGCTATTGCAATTGTTAAGGATGTCGATAAAGGTGCATTAGTATCACACCGATTCCCTACTTATACCTTCAAAAAAGACTTAAGTCACGTCGAATATTTTAGACAGTTTATTCAGACTAAAAAATTCCGATTTTTATTAGAGTTAATTTCACCAGGTGGTGCTGGTAGAAACCGTGTTTTAAGTAAAAAAGAATTAAATAAGTTAAAAATTACAATTCCTAGTTACGAAGAACAAACCGCCATCGCCCAAGTATTAAACACCGCAGACCAAGAAATAGCATTATTAACCACCCAGCGCAACCAGCTACAGCTTCAAAAGAAAGGACTCATGCAGCAATTGCTTACTGGTAAGAAGAGATTGAGAATAAATGGATAGTACAGTACGACTCAATAAAATACTAAGAGAGCTTGATATTACCACTAGCTATGCGGCAGACATTCTTGCAAACAAAGGGCATCTTATAGATCTTAATCCTACGACGAGTATCTTACTTTCTCAGGCAGAAATATTGCGTAAAGAATGTAAAAAACAAGGTATAACTCATAGCGAGGTAACAGATTTTGAAATAGGCCTACACTATGATTTTGAAATTAAAGAAAATAGAGACAATTTCACTATTGTTAATATTGTAGGTAATACTGCTTATACGTATACTTCACAGCGTATTTATCAGCCGCCTGGTGATGTTGTAAAGCTATTTGTGAAAAAGTTTAAAGATAATGGTGAGCCTGTATTAACTTTCTCTGTTGTGAATAGTTACGTATTGTATGAGAATTACAGTTTTGATGTCTCACCTAGTCCGCGTAATAATGGATATATCCTAGAAAATAATGAATATCACGAGCACTTTGTGCCTCCAATCTTTAAGTCTTTAATACACGACGGATCAATAAAATTGAAGGTTGCCGGAATAGATTCATCAAATAACAAACTTATATTTGATGATTCTTCTCTTAAAGAACAGCATATCCATTCATCTCATGGTAGAACCGATTTACAAAATGGTCAAGATTATACGTTTAACGTTTTAGGGTTTAAGGAAGATTATAACGGAGAAAAGAATCTTGTAAGCCTAGAATTAAATGGTGAAGAATATACCACCAAAGCTTTGGGATTTCAATTAGATTACGGTCTTCCAAAATGGATTATTTGCACTGTAAACAGAGATCAGAATTTAAAATTATATCAAAATTTTATAGCTTCTTTTAAGAAAGAGTTCACACCTCAAAAAGTCTATAATTTTGAAATTATTGATGATAAAGTAGACCACAATGAAGCACCTTACTTTGTTGTTAAGGACAAAGTAGGGTTTATTCATAGGTTTTACAAAAATCAAATCCCGCTTGGGACAGCACCTAGCATAGGGGATAGAGTTGATTTATTCATAGTTAAAATAAATGAGAAAAGTAAGCACTTACGATTAGATTGGTATCAAAAAGATATAGGTGTGCAGCGCTTGTTTTACAGTCCAGAAGATATTTTTAATAGGATTGAGAACTATAGTTACGACAGTCATCTCTATGCCTTACAAGATTATGTCGATGGCAGGTTGGAAAACATAGATGAAGATGGTTTTAAACCTCCTTATCTTGAATTATTTGAGCAAATAGAGAGAAGAAATAACAATTGGTTTTTTAGTTATTTAAGCCTTCTTACACAATTTAACAACGACTTAATTAAACAAAAAAAGTACGATAAAGCTAGAGATTTTATTAATCTTTATATTCAGTTAGAAGAGTGGTTAATTGATTCAGAATTCATTTCTGGGTATTCGCAATCAAAGAAGCAAGATATCGTAGATAATGCCGAAGCAATAGCGGATAAGCAAGAAGAACTGCTGGTTTTAATAGATGATTTAGAAAGTAATAAACACGTTAACAAGCTAAAAAAAATATATACTAGACTTAGTAAACATAATATTATTTCAAAAAGGGATTTTGAAAAAACTATTCAGTTTTTAAAATGGGATTCAACGCTTTTAAAGAGTAATTATGAACTTGTTTATAGCGTTATACATGTCTTATTAGATAATAAGAATATTGATATAGAAGAAGGAGATCTTAACTTTTTAAACCAAATCATATCAAGAGCTTACGCCTCTAGTTATTCAAGTAGAAATTTTGTTCTTACTTCTGGTGTACAGGAATTCAATGAAGAAGATGTAGAAGAATTGTTCATTGAGAACAAACATCTTTTTATTCAGATAAGACTTAATGAATCTTTACAATTGAAACAATATGCAGTAATGAAGTCTGCGGAGTTCGTCAGAAATATGGCACTTATATCTCCAACTTTACAGCAAAAAAAGTCCTTTTTGTTAAGCTCTATAGATTTAGTGATTAAAGAATGTTCGATTGGTTCGCTTCCCATGACTTGCTTGACTAATCTCAATCAGGTTCAAGAGAATGTGTTGCAAATTTTAGAAGCAAAAGAAAAATTTAAGCCAAAATTATTTTTCTATAAAAAATCGGGTGTACTGCTCACAAACAATAATGGCTGGTTAATTTCAAATCAGATCTCATCGTTTGATAAGTCATTAAAACCAAAAGATGAAATAGCGACGATTTTATCGCTTTGTGATGATCGATTAAAAGTAGTGACTACTGTAGATTTTGCTAGTAGTTATGATGGTATGAACACCAGTTCAACTGTTTTTTGGGGAACTTTCATCAATAAGCGATTAACCTTAAACGATAGCTATGAAGAATTATCAGATGTAATTCTTTCAAAAAGATATCAGTATATAAGAAGTGTTATCAAATCTCTTGATTATATAGTTTCGCTTGAAGAAAGTATTGAGCGAAAAATAGAAGCACTACAAGCAGCTAAACTGATGACGGTTATACTTAGAGATAATAAGTCTTATTATTACGACGAGATGTTACGTTTGTATTACCGAGTCAATAGTTTATCTCAAAATATAGAAAACGAATATTTTGCTCAACCTGTTAATGCTGAGACTTTAGAGAAATTTCCCGTATTAGAAAAAATACAACACATACATTCTTTAATTAATGCTATTGGTAAAAACAACCATGATCAAGTAGATTATTTAATTGAAAACGCAACAATAGATGTCAAATCCATAGCCAAGATTGTAATGGCTTATAATTTAATTATGGATGAGTTTCCTGAGCATCAGGATATGAAGCATAATTTGCTCGAGCTTATTCAGAAAAAAATATTAAACAAAGTTCTATTTTTAGATAGCCCGTCACTGAACTTAACCGAAAAATATAGCGTTAGTAAGGACGCGCGTATTAATGAAGGGAGAGAAGATATTGTAACTGAGTTTAAAACAAGTATCGTTTACTATCCTGGCTCTCCTGAACCTGAAATAGACAAACAGGCTACTCAAATAGTTAAAGTTATTACTGGATTTTTAAATGCTCGCGGGGGAAAACTTTTTATTGGGATAAAAGATAATGGTAATGTAGTAGGCCTGGACTCAGATCTAAGGCAACTAGAGGTTAACATTGATGGTTACGAAAGAGTATTGCGTAAGTATATTGTAAAACTTACAAGCGTAACAGTAAATGGTTTACTCGAGTTTAATTTCCTTAAAGAGAATAACCTAGAATATCTTGTAATTGAAATACCTACTAGCAATAAGCTTATTGATTTTAAAGGAGATTTTTACCAAAGGCAAGGAACAGAAACACGATTGATAAAGGGTCAGGATCTAACTAGTTTATTTCAACAAAAATTAGGTTCGCAACCAACAATAAATGAGGAGTTACATATACCTAACACACAAGCAGAATTAAAATTTTCACCAGAAAGTTCTACAGTTTATGATGAGGATAAAGTACTTGTTATTGCTAATTATAGAGACCAAAAAGGAAAATATAAGTTGAGTATTTTTGATGATCGCACTTGGGTTTGGTCGGATGCTGATAAAAACTTTGATTTTGGAGCCCAATTTGAGTTCAATATTGCAAATAGGGATTCTTACTTAATAATATGTTTTAGCGAAGGTAGATTAGCCAAATTCAGGACCAGATCATTCTTATCTAGAAACAAAAATGAAAAACAGCATAATACTTTTGCTCTTAGACCGGATTCAGAAATAGTAAGCATTTTTGAAATTGAAAATGATAGAGATTTTTTAGTGAAAACTTCTTTTTCAGGAGCAACCTACTTAAAAATTATTAATTCATCTGAGGCCGGCGAGGTAAGGAACAGACTTGCTTCGCAAGGGACATATTTTATTGATAGTAATAATGATGGTGTAATTAGTATTCAGCCAATTAATTTAACTGAAATTATCAATCCTCAATATTCTAGATTGCAAATGTCTAAACAGACTTTAGGTATAGAAAGCTCTTCATCAAAAATAAAAGAATTGGTTGAAGAGCTAAAACAAAAAAACTTTTTGGATTAAATGAAGGTTTTAAATATTCAAATTAATTATAGTTAACGTCATAAGTGGTAATTCATTTATCAAGGATGAAAAAATTAAAATCATGGATACACCATCATTTAAAGAAGATCACATCTCACAAATACCTGCATTGCAGCTATTGATTAATATGGGGTATCAGTATCTTAATCAAGAGGAAGCACTAGAAGCTAGAGATGGTAAAACTTCAGGAATACTTCTAGAAGATGTTTTACGTAAACAGTTGCATAGCATTAATAGAGCACGAGTATCTTCTAGTAAATCTGTGCCGTTTACAGAAAGTAATATAGAAAATGCTATTATAGCTTTAAGAGATATTCCTATGGTAGATGGTTATATGACTACCAGTGGGCGTATTTATGAGTTACTTACTTTAGGTGTCTCATTAGATCAAAGTATAGAAGGTGATAGTAAAAGTTTTGATTTGCAATACATCAATTGGCAGCAACCAGAAAAAAACATATTTCATGTTACTGAGGAGTTTAGTGTCTCCCGTTCTGGCTTAAAAGAACATTACAGACCAGATGTGGTATTATTTGTAAATGGTATCCCTCTTTGTGTTATAGAATGTAAGAGGCCAGATATGAAAGAGCCGCTAGCACAAGCTATTTCACAAAACTTACGCAACCAGCAAGAAGATGGTATAAGACCGTTATATGCGATGGCGCAATTAGTCATGGCAGTAACAGTAAATGAAGGTAGTTATGCTACCACAGGCACACCAGAGAAGTTCTGGGCTCAATGGCAAGAGGATTTTAAAAAGCCTAATGCTGTTGTAGATAAAGAAAAGGAAGCACGCTTTCGCGAAAGCTTATATCGTTTAAAGAATACACCCATAGAAGAGTCTATAAAGAAGCGATTATTTAATGAACGTTTTTATTATGTGAGAGCTCATTTTGACTCTCTAGAAAAGGAAGAAATAAAGCCTACACCACAGGATGAGTATATATTTAATTTATGCGATAAAAAGCGTTTACTTGATCTAGCATATAATTTTACTTTATTTGATAATGGCGCCAAGAAAATAGCACGTTACCAACAGTTCTTTGCAATTAAAAAAGCAATGAAACAGATTAAGAAAGTAAATAATGGACAGCGTACAGGAGGAGTGGTGTGGCATACCCAAGGTAGTGGTAAATCCTTGACCATGGTTATGCTTGCGCAAGCCATTGCAATGGAGCCTAGTATAATGAATCCTAAGATTATTCTAGTAACAGATAGAACCGACTTAGATTCTCAAATTACTGGCACTTTCAGAAAATGTGGTATTGATGTAGATAATGCAACAACTGGATCTCAACTAGTACAGTTATTACACACAGAAAGTGATGCGGTGGTCACTACTATCATTAATAAATTTGAAACGGCCGTTAAGAAGATAAAAGAGCCTTTAGTAAGTAATAACATATTTGTCTTAGTAGACGAAGGTCACCGTACGCAACACGGTACTTTTAATATTGAGATGCAAAAGACCCTGCCAAATGCTTGTTTTATTGCATTTACAGGAACACCATTGTTTAAGAAGGATAGAAGTACACTTTCTAAATTTGGTACTTTAATAGACAGTTATACAGTAGATCAAGCTGTAAAAGATAAAGCAGTTGTTCCGTTGTTGTATGAAGGACGACATGCATTACAAGAAGTAAGTGCTGCACCACTTGATAATTTCTTTAATATGGTGTCAGAACCGCTAAATGATTTTGAGAAAGCAGATCTTAAAAAGAAGTTCTCTAGAGCAGATCAATTAAATATTGCAGATCAAAAAATTTATGCAATAGCATGGGACATTTCAAACCATTACGTGAAGAACTTTCAGAAAACTAAGTTTAAAGGACAGGTGGTTTGTCAGGATAAAAAGTCAGCAGTTAAGTACAAGATGTATCTTGATGAAATAGGAAAAGTAACATCAGAGCTTATTATCTCACCACCAGATGAACGAGAAGGGGAAGATTTTGCATATGGAAAAACAAATGTTTTAGTAAAACAGTTTTGGCATAAGATGATGGATGAACATGGTTCATCAAAGAAGTATCAAAAAAATATAGTTAACCGTTTTAAAAATGATAACGAACCAGAAATAATTATAGTTGTAGATAAGCTGCTTACTGGTTTTGATGCGCCTAATAATATCGTTTTGTATTTAACTAGAAAGCTTTTAGGACACACTTTATTGCAAGCAATCGCACGTGTAAACAGAGTAAGTCCAGATAAAGATTATGGATATATTATAGATTATTATGGTGTACTTGAGGAGCTAGATAGTGCATTAAAAACCTATTCTACATTTGAAGACTTTGACGAAGAGGAGTTGCAGGGAACATATAGCAATATAAATGAAGAGGTAGAAAAGTTAGCCCAAACTCATAGTGACCTATGGCAATTGTTTTCATCAATTTCCAATAAAAAAGATGCAGAGGGATATCAGCAATTATTGCGTGACGAGGCATTGAGGAATAAGTTTTATGATCAGTTAGCTAAATACGCACGTATCTTAAAGTTAGCTTTATCATCAATAGACTTTCACAAAAGAACAGAAGAGAAGCGTATTGCTAAGTATAAAGAGGATCTATCCTTTTTTATGAAGTTGAGAACTGCAGTAGCTTCAAGATATTCTGATAAAATTGATTTTAAGAAATATGAAGGACAGATTCAAAAATTAATAGATACTCACATTCCGACATCAGAGGTTGTTACACTAACCGAATTAGTCAACATTTTTGATAAAGAAGCGTTTGAGGATGAAGTTGTTAAAACTGTAGGAAAGGCTGCTAAAGCTGATATGATCCAATCCAGAACCTCAAAGCATATAGCAGAGAAGATGGATGAAGATCCAGCATTTTATAAACGTTTCTCACAACTCATTAAAGAAACGATTGAGGACTATCTTCAAAAACGCATAAATGAGTCAGAGTATCTTCAGAGTATGAAAGATATTATGGAAGCTGTTTTAAGTAGAACAGATTCCAGCATACCAAGTTCATTAGAAGATAAAGAGGTAGCTCGAGCATTCTTCGGAGTGAGTATGGAGCAATTTGGAGGGTTTTCAACGGATAAGGAATTGGTAGTTTCTGTATCCGAGGAGCTTGCTTTAAAAGCAGATGAAATTATTTTAGAATTACGTCAAGTAGATTGGTTCAAGAGTGTTGATATCCCTAAAAAGATGATATTCTTAATAGGTGACTATATCATTGATTACATAAGAGACAAGTATGAACTTAAGTTGAGCTTTAAAGACATAGATACCATTGCAGAGCGCATTGTAGAGATAGCAAAAATTAGATACAAGTAATGGAACATACTCTTAAATATGGTTCGGAAGAAATTGTTTTCAAATTACGCTTTCGCGAAAGAAAAACCTTAGGAATAACGGTACATCCAGATCGGTCTACAGAGGTAAATGCACCTATAGGAAGTACGATAGAGAAGATAGAAGATAAAGTGCGTAAGAGAGCCTCTTGGATTTTAAAACAGCAAGACTATTTTTTATCCTTTGAGCCTAGAAATACAGTGCGTAAATACGTTTCTGGGGAGTCGCATTATTACTTAGGAAGGCAATACCAATTATTAGTCGTCAATAGTGAGGAGGAAAGTGTGAAGCTCACAGGAGCTCATATCGAAGTAAGAACAAGTAATAAATCTAATGCTGAACAATTACTGACTGACTGGTATTTAGAGAAAGCTAGAAAATGGTTTGACAGGATAGCGCAACCATTAATTTGCACTTTCGAAAAATATGACGTTCAACCTAGTAAACTTGAAATTAGAAAGATGAAAAATCGCTGGGGTTCTTGTTCTAATAATGGTAGGATATTATTAAATAGTGACCTGATTAAAGCGCCAAAGGCCTGTATTGAGTATGTGATTATTCACGAGCTGTGTCACCTTGTTCATAGAGATCATACCAAAGCATTTTTTGATTTACAACAAAAAGAGTTTCCAGAATGGAAGAAATGGAAGAGTAAATTAGAAAACCTACTAGCCTAATCATTGGTAGTGTTGTTTTTTTTGATAATAATAACTTCTATTAACCTTGAAAGTCAATAGTAAAGTAAATCATGTTCTTAGCGTTATCATATGTAGCGCAAAGATTATATTTGCTTCAAATAATTTATAAATCAGAGTACACTATACCGTACACGATTTTGTCAAGCGGAAGCTATTTAGGAAGCTTTATTTGGTTATTTGTTAAACTCATAACCCGAAGGTCACTGGTTCGAGTCCAGTTCCCGCTACTAAGTAAAAAGCTTCACATCAATGTGGAGCTTTTTTTATGCGCCGTATTTTGCGATAAGTGACAGGTTTAACCGCCTCATCTAGTAGCTATTGTAAAAAAGCATTAATAGTTGAGCGATAGAGCATAAATATTTGCCTCAAATAATATTAAATAACCACTTATTAGATTATCTTCTCGGCAAAAGAAACTAAATCCATATTATGAGAATTGTAGTGTTATCACAAAATCCAAATTTATATTCAACAAAACGTCTTATCGAAGCGGGAGAGAAAAAAGGTCACGAGATGATCATTATTGACCACACTAAGTGTAACCTCGTTATTGAAAAGAAAAATCCTACCATTATTTATAAGGGTAAGGAAATAAAGGATATTGATGGAGTAATCCCTAGAATAGGAGCTTCTGTAACATTTTTTGGCACCGCTGTAGTGAGACAATTTGAGATGATGAAGGTCTTCTCTGCAACAGAATCTCAAGCACTAGTAAGATCACGTGATAAATTAAGAAGCTTACAAATATTATCCAGAGCTGGTCTTGGACTTCCTAAAACAGTATTTACAAATTACTCTAAGGATGTTGGTCAGGTTGTAGATGCAGTAGGAGGAGCGCCGCTTGTAATTAAACTACTTGAAGGAACGCAGGGCCTAGGTGTAGTACTAGCAGATAATAAGAACTCTGCAGAGTCTATACTAGAAGCTTTTAATGGATTACAAGCAAGAGTAATTGCTCAAGAATTTATTAAAGAGGCTGGAGGAGCAGATGTACGTGTGTTTATTGTAGACGGTGTGGTAGTAGGAGCTATGAAAAGACAAGGAAAGGAAGGAGAATTTAGGTCTAACTTACATCGAGGGGGAAGTGCAAACGTGATTCAACTTACAGATGAAGAGGAGAATGCAGCGCTTAAGGCAGCAAAAGCAATGGGATTAGGGATAGCAGGAGTAGATCTCTTACAATCTTCTCGTGGTCCATTAATACTAGAAGTAAACTCATCTCCAGGTTTAGAGGGAATTGAATCTGCAACAGGAAAAAATATTGCAAACTACATTATAAAGTACGTAGAGAGAAATGCCTAATGATATTGAAATACTAGGGAATGCGGTTTCCTTAGGAAAAGGTTTGCAAGTAAACCTAGACATTGCAAAGCTTCACACTAGAACAAAGATTGAAGTGCCCATCATTATTGAGCGAGCACCAAAGCCCGGTCCATGTATTCTTATTACTGGCGGTATTCACGGTGATGAGGTTAATGGAGTAGAGATTGTAAGGCAGATTGTTTCAAAAAAATATAATAAACCAACACACGGGACGATTATATGTATCCCTGTGGTAAATGTTTTTGGGTTTCTTAATCAGACGCGAGAGTTTCCAGATGGTAGAGATCTCAATAGAGTGTTCCCAGGAAGTATAAGGGGATCGCTAGCCAGCAGGTATGCCTATAATTTAATGACAGAGATTATACCACACGTTGATTACTGTATGGATTTTCATACAGGTGGTAGAGAGCGATTTAATGCTCCACAGATAAGAATCAATGAAGATGATGAAACGCTAGAGCTTGCAAAAGCCTTTGGCGCACCATTTATACTCAAATCACAAAACAGAGAGAAATCCTTTAGAGATTCTTGTGTTAAAAAGGGGAAGAAAGTCTTGCTTTTTGAAGGTGGAAAATCCCTTGCAATCAATAGTGATATTACAGATGCTGGTGTAACAGGCGCATTAAAAGTAATGCAGCACCTTGGTGTGCGCGACTTTACAAAAGAGCTTGCAGATGATTATAGCTGGAGATTAGAAACAGAGTCTATTATTATCGAGAAGTCATTTTGGATTAGAGCGCGATATTCTGGAATGTATAGGCCTCACGTAAAAGCTGGAACCTTTGTAGAAAAAGGAGATGTAATTGCGAGTGTTTCTGGACCTTTTGGTGATTTTGAAAAAAATATAAAGGCACCTAATTCAGGATATATCATCTGTATCAATCACGCTCCGATAGTTAATCAAGGAGATGCTATTGTGCATATTACAAAATGAGAACTTTTTTTAAGTAATTATGCTTTCGCGAAAGCGTAACAACAACACTCAATATAGATAAAGGATAAACAACCTCTAGTGAGGTAGTTTATCCTTTATTAATCCATACACATAGGTGCCTAATAAAGAAGCACCGATTACTACTAGAATAGGAACAAATCCCGCTCCTACTAGCGTAAACATAGGTCCTGGGCAAGCTCCTGCTAGTGCCCAGCCTAAACCAAATAAAACGCCACCTATCATGTAACGACTAAAACTCTTTGCCTTAGGGTGAAAATGAATCGTCTCACCATAAAATGATTTGATGTTGAGACGTTTAATAAGTTGTACTACTATGATGCCTATAACGAGTGCAGACCCTATAATCCCATACATGTGAAATGACTCAAACTTGAACATTTCATAAATACGAAACCACGAAGCAGCTTCAGATTTAAACATAGTTATCCCAAAAAGAATACCGATTAATAAATATATAAGTGTTCTCATGTTTTAAAATATAAAGGGGAATAGCACGTGAATCATAAACAGGCCGCCTATAAAAAAACCTATAACGGCGATGAGTGATGGTAGTTGTAAATTACTTAAACCAGAGATAGCGTGACCAGAAGTACATCCACCCGCATATCTAGCGCCGAAGCCCACTAGAAACCCACCTATAGTTAGTAAGGCGAGATTTTTAAAACTTAGTAATGCGCTTGTGTCAAATAATTCTGTAGGCAGGTAGGCTTTTCCCGCACTATTAAAGCCTAGGTTGTTGAGGTTTTCTATTGTATCTGGATTAATAGCTACTGCAATGTCTGTAGATAGCTTTTGAGACCCTATATAACCGCCTATAATAGCACCTAGAACGACAGTAAGATTCCATCGTTGTGATTTCCAATCAAATTTGAAAAAATCTGCTTTATTTCCTGCGCCGCAGATAGTGCACATCGTTCTTAAGTTAGAAGACATTCCAAAATTCTTACCTACCATAATAAGTAAAAACATGATGAAAGCAATGATGGGTCCTGATACATACCAAGGCCAGGGGGAGAAAATCCAATCCATGTTATTATTTTGTGCAAATATCAACTTTTAAAGCAAGCTTATTTGTAACCTAGGTTACTCAAATAGCTGATTGTAATAAAGAAAGCACACTAGGATATCTAGTGTGCTTTTAATGTGAGGATTATACTTTTTTAAAACACACTGTTAATAACTGTGGTCATCTAGTTACGGTATGCAGAGAGCATCCACACTAGCTTTTCTTGTTGTGTGATGTAATCACTCATTAAAGCAACAGTACCTTCATCACCACCATCTCCAGCAGTTGTAAGTATTGTTCTTTCCTTTTGTAATAACACCTTTAAAGATTCAAGGATGTTATCTATAGCCTCTTCACCATCAGTTACATTTTTGGCAGCTTCTATGTCTGAGCTGTTTAAGTAATCCTTAAATGAATGTGTAGGTGTAGCACTTAGTGTAAGTACACGTTCTGCGATTTCATCTACTTTAAGAAGTGCATCATTATATAACTCTTCAAACTTTACGTGTAGTTCAAAAAATTTCTTTCCGGTAATATTCCAGTGAAAACCTCTTAGGTTCATATAAAAGATCTGGTAGTTAGAAAGTAAGTCGTTAAGTTGTGTTGCTGTGGTTTGAGATGTTGAAATGTCTAAACCTATGTTGTTTGTATTGCTCATAATGTAAATATTGTATAGTTGTTTTTTATTATACTATAAAGTGGGAATAATCACGGTTTAGATACTCTTTTTTGCGAGATACCAAGTAACTTTTTCTACAGAATCGTCTGCAAGTCTTTCGTTTAGTGCATCTAATGTTTTAGGTGGAGAGCATATTACTTGATCGCCTCTTTTCCAGTCTAGTGGCATAGATACCTTATGCTTATCTGACATTTGCAGTGCATCTAGCGCTCTTAGAATTTCATCCATATTACGACCTACATTAAGCGGATAATACATAATAAGACGAATTTTTTTGGCAGGATCGATAAAGAAAACGGCTCTTACTGCTGCAGTCTCACTCTCGTTAGGCTGTAACATCCCGTATAGCTTTGATACCTTCATATCAATATCTGCTATGATAGGAAAATCAAAGTAAACACCTGTATTTTCTCTTACGTTTTGAACCCATCCTAAGTGAGCGTGTATACTGTCTATACTAAGACCTAGGAGCTCCGTATTTAAGGCGTCAAATTCTGGTTTTCTAATTGCGAAACCACTCATTTCTGTGGTACACACTGGAGTAAAATCTGCAGGGTGAGAGAACATCACTGTCCACTTATCTTTTGCAAACTCAGACATTTTAATAGTTCCCTTAGTCGTAACTGCTTCAAAATCTGGTGCAGTATCGCCTATTCTTGGCATTGAGATTACTTGTTCTGGCAATAGGTTTTCTTTATCCATAATAGTATATATTTATCGTTATGTTTTGTAATATAAAGATACGCTATAGATTCAGGTGGCTTAGTAACCTATGTTACATACTTGATTTTTTTAAAATAATTTTAACAAATGATGACAATTAAGCTTTCGCGAAAGCGTAATTGCCATCACCATTATTTAAATTACAGTATGAAGTAAGCAATCACTATTCAAATAACTCTGACGAAAGATATCTATCTCCGCGATCACAAATAATACTTACTATGACTCCGCTTTCTAGTTCGCTCGCTAGTTTTAATGCAGCCGTAGTTGCGCCACCGCTACTCATGCCTGCTAGTATTCCCTCTTCTTGTGCTAGCCTTCTAGCCATGGCAATAGATTCGTCACGGCTTACCTCGATTGTTCTATCTACTTTTGACGCATTAAATATCTTTGGTAAATATTCTTGTGGCCATTTACGTATACCAGGTATGCTAGATCCATCTGTGGGTTGTACACCTACAATCTGGATGTTACTATTCTGCTCTTTTAAAAATGTTGAGGTTCCCATAATAGTTCCCGTAGTTCCCATAGAAGATACAAAATGAGTCACCTCACCTTGAGTGTCTCTCCATATTTCTGGTCCTGTGGTTTTATAATGAGCTTGCCAGTTATGATCATTTGAAAACTGGTTAAAAGAGAAGTATCTTTCATTTTCAACCTTATCAATAGCATAATCCCTTGCTCCTTCTATCCCGTCAGGGTGAAGTGTAACTTTTGCTCCATATGCTCTCATGGTTTGCACACGTTCCTTAGTTGCCTTTGAAGGCATTACGAGTTCTATTTCTAGCCCATAAATAGCAGCAATCATGGCAAGTGCTATACCGGTATTACCACTAGTGGCCTCAATAAGCTTTGTGCTTTTATCTATAGCACCGCTGTCTAGCGCACTTTTTATCATATTATAAGCAGCTCTGTCTTTTACACTACCTCCCGGGTTATCACCTTCTAGTTTAAAATACAAACTCACATTAGGGTTGGTATTTAATGCTATAGACTTCACTATGGGAGTGTTTCCTATTTGATCTAAGAGTGTCTTATTCATTGCTTATTTATTTTTTATTGCGAATTTCTACTTTAGGATTGTGGAGTACTATAGAGTTCTGAGGTACTGTTTTTGTAACCCAGGTGTTACCTCCTATGATACTATCTTTTCCTATAACTGTAATTCCACCTAGAATTGTTGCATTTGCATATATGGTTACATTGTCTTCTATGGTAGGGTGTCTTTTTATGCTCTTTAATCCCTTATTTACGGTAAGTGCGCCAAGAGTTACACCTTGGTATAACTTTACATTGTTACGTATCTCTGCGGTCTCGCCTATCACGACTCCAGTACCATGGTCTATAAAAAAGGATTCTCCTATTTGCGCTCCCGGATGAATATCAATACCTGTGAGTTGGTGAGCATATTCTGTCATTAGTCGTGGTATGAGTGGTAAACCTAACTCATAAAATTCTCTTGCCATTCTATAAATCGCAATAGCAAAAAAACCAGGGTAGGCTAGGTACACTTCTTCTAGAGATTGTGCAGCGGGATCATTGCTATAAATAGCCTCTGCATCTTTTTTTAAACTACAAAAGAGCGTAGGTATTACGAGAGTAAAGTCATCCCATTTTTTACACGGTGTACCTTTAACCTCTGGACAAGCAAGATCTCTTATGGTAATAAACAAGGCTTCAAGAGTCTCAAGAGTCTTTTCTGTATCGGTTCCATTATCAAACAGTGTATTGAATAACAACTGTGTAAATCGTTGCGATTCTTGCTTCAAGAGAATGGAAACTTTTATTTCCTTTTTCTGTTTATTGATAGATGTAATTAAATCGGTATAATTCATTTTTATATCTCTGTAGGTAATTATAAAACATTAGTTAATGAATAAGAGACAAAATTGATATTTTGTCTCTTTTTTAACGCGATAGGAGGGGGTTATACGTTGTCTCCCTTCATCATTTTGTTCCAGTATAGGTAGGGTAACATGTATTTTTTAAGCATCCAATGTTACTAAAATAGTTGTTGGTTTATGCTGCGTAGTATTTCCTAATTCTTCTTTTCACATATAAAAAACGTATCAGGCCTATTAAAAACACTACGGGGGCTATGATGTTAAGCATAGATCCTATCCACTTTATTTCGGTGAGAATGTCAAGTTTGATAATAGCTAGACCAGAACTCAAAAACACAATAAAAGTTCTAAAGTATGCTAGGAAAGTACGCTCATTTGCAAGTTTTGTTCTGTCTATCGCTAGTTTGTCAGTGAGTGATAGTGATAATTTTTTCATAAGTCATTTCATTTTTCCGGTAGCGCAACTTACAAAAGATTTTGCCTTAGAGAGCATTCCATTTTCATCTTCAATAGATGGGTAGCCTAATGACTTGAGCTTTTCTTTTACACTTAATGCGTCTTCTGTCCCTTGGGTAGTAAAGGAAACAGTAGCAGTTTCGGTGTTCACTTGTACGTTTGATATATAATCAAGTTCAGATATTTTTGATGTGATTGTTTTTGCACAACCACCGCATTTTAGGTTTTGTACTATAATTGATGTTTTCATGAGATATGTATTGAGTAAATAATTATCTAAAGAGGCAGCTTGATGTAGGAGCCTTGAGAGTTCTGTGTTACGCTTTCGCGAAAGCGTAATTAATTAAATGTAATAGAATAAACCTGTTTTTAAACAGATGAATAAGCATTAATGCCAAGCCATAAATCCTCCTTTTAAATCAAAAATCTGCTTGAACCCTAAGCTGTCTAAAGTCTGTGAGGCTTTCTTACTCCTGTTTCCAGATCTACAGTAGATATAAACTGGCTCTTCTTTATTATAAGAGTTGAAAGCAGAAATAAAATTGGTTTTATCAAAAATATCAATGTTTACTGCCTTTTGTATATGACCACTGTCAAACTCATTTTGAGTTCTAACATCTACTAGCTGTACTTTTTTATCTGTGATAGCGGTTTTAAAGTCGGCTGTGCTTAGAACAGTGATATTATTTTGTTGAGGCTTACCTCCAAAGAGAAATGATAATATGGACATAATAAATATTGTTGATTTCATTATTTTTTTATTAAAGATAGTCCTCTAGTTTCCCACTGCCAGTAACTTAAGTTACATACAGTGTTAAATTAAAAACGAGATTATCATTACTGATAACCTCGTTTTTTACTAACCAATCAATAAGACCATAGTCATCACTCTATGAATGTCTTTGCTTAAACAGCATTTTTCTTTCATCACCCTAGATAATCATTTTGCAGCTAGGATATACGTGTTTTACAATACCCTAGAGCGTAGTAGGACATACAAATTCTGACACCGGTGCTCCAGTTTCTTTTATGTCTTTAAAACCGCCTTGCACATCTATTAAGTTATGTATTCCTCTACTTTTTAATATAGATGAGGCTATCATACTTCTGTAACCTCCTGCACAATGCACATAAAATGGCTCATCTGGAAACTCGGCTAGATGATCATTTAAGAAATCTAGTGGCGTGTTATTTGCCCCAAGTACATGTTCTGATAAGTACTCACTTTCTTTGCGCACATCAAAAACAGATTTGTCACCTTTTTCTAATTCGCTTTTAAATGTGGCTGCTGTAATAGAGCTTACGGTATCATATTCCATGGCAGCTTCCCTCCATGCATCAAATCCACCTTTTAAGTATCCTAGGGTGTTATCAAAGCCTACGCGAGATAATCTAGTAATCGTTTCTTTCTCGCGACCCGGTTCTGTAACTAGTAATAAGGGTTGTTTTACATCTGCAATTAAGGCGCCTACCCATGGAGCAAAACTACCATCTATACCTATAAATATAGATCTAGGGATATGCCCTTTGGCAAACTTATCTTGATGACGCACGTCTAGTACAATAGCTCCTGTCTCATTTGCCGCAGCTTCAAAAGCTTCTGGAGATAATGCTTGTGTCCCTCTTTTTAGAACTTCATCTATATCTTCATAACCCTCTTTATTCATTTTGACATTAAGAGGGAAGTACTGAGGCGGTGGTAATAAACCATCTATCACTTCTGCTATAAATTCTTCCTTTGTCATATCTGCACGTAGTGCATAATTCATTTGCTTTTGATTCCCTAGTGTGTCTACGGTTTCTTTCATCATATTCTTTCCGCAAGCAGATCCAGCACCATGCGCAGGGTATACCGTAACGTCATCTGCTAGCGGCATAATTTTATTGCGTAAACTGTCATAAAGAAAACCAGCAAGATCTTTTTCTGTGAGTTCGCCCATTTTCTGAGCCAGATCAGGTCTTCCCACGTCGCCTAGAAATAGGGTGTCTCCGCTAAAAATCGCATGATCCTTACCATCTTTATCCTTAAGAAGGTACGTGGTGCTCTCCATAGTATGACCAGGCGTGTGCAAGGCTATGATAGTCACATCTCCTAATGAAAACTCTTGTCTATCTGTTGCGATAATAGCATCAAAACTTGGGTTTGCATTTGGTCCAAAAACAATAGGAGCACCTGTCGCCTTTGATAAGGTTACGTGACCACTTACAAAGTCTGCATGAAAATGAGTTTCAAAAATATATTTGATTTTTGCATCATCTTGTTTTGCCCTATTTAAATACGGTGTAACCTCTCTCAAAGGATCAATAATTGCTACTTCGCCATTACTTTCAATGTAATAAGCTCCCTGAGCTAGACAACCAGTATATATTTGTTCAACCTTCATATTTTTAATTTTTTTACGCTTTCGCGAAAGCGGACTCAACTATTAATAACGTAAAATTAGACGATTAAAATGTTTCTTTCAGTAACATAAGTTACATAGGGGTAGTATTTTAAATTTTTAAAAAAAAGGGAGGCGATGATTAATGTTTCACAAAAAACTCCATATAAAAAATGAAGATTGCCATTACAAATATGAAGTAGCCAAAACCTCTTTTTAATTTGTCTCCATCTATAAAATTACTGAGGTAACTGCCTATAAAAATCCCTATAAATGATATGCCTGTAAATATGGAAAGAAATAGCCAATCTATATTCATGGTTAATGCATCTCCTAGAAAGAAGCCCATTAATGATTTAAAAGCGATAATGATTAAAGAAGTACCTACCGCAACTTTCATTTCTACATTTGCTAGTATAACAAGAGCGGGAATAATGAGAAAACCTCCTCCAGCGCCTATCATTCCAGTAATACCTCCTACGATGAGGCCTTCTATTAAAATAAGTGAGTAATTGTATGTGACAGTACCGTCCCCTTTTTGTTTATTATCCTTTCTTTTTTTGAGCATAGAAAAGGCTGCAGGAATCATTAGTACCGCAAAGAGGCCAAACATTGCCATCCTACGTGTAAACTCAAAATCGCCCGTGGTAAATAAAATATCTGGTAATGCAGGTACTACATAATGTCTCACAACGGTAACTCCTACAATAGCGGGTAGTCCAAAAACAATTGCCGTTCTCCAGTCTACATAGCCTTTAAGGTGTTGTTTAAAACCACCTACAAGCGCACTTGCTCCTACAATAAATAACGAATATGCAGTAGCAACCTTTTCATTTACAGAAAATAAGTAAGCTAGAACAGGAACGGCGAGTATAGAACCACCACCACCTATTAAACCTAAAGAAATGCCGATGATTAAGGCGCTTATATATCCAAGTATTTCTAGTATCTCCATTATAAACTACTTTGTATTGAGAGACAAAAATAGACTTGCTATAACGACCTAGGTGTAACCCAAGTTACTTAAGGGTTATAAATCTATAATTTGGATATTATTTCTGTGTAATTCAATTTTTCCTAAGTTCT
Source organism: Dokdonia sp. Dokd-P16 (assembly GCF_003095655.1). Lineage (NCBI taxonomy): Bacteria > Pseudomonadati > Bacteroidota > Flavobacteriia > Flavobacteriales > Flavobacteriaceae > Dokdonia > Dokdonia sp. Dokd-P16. The sequence continues at coordinate 708,556 of NZ_CP029151.1, read as the reverse complement.
CTAATTTTTTAAGAAGTCTTGATACCACTACTCTTGAGGTGTGTAATTCATAAGCGATCTCTTGATGTGTGTTATGAATAATTTGTTCATCGTTTACTCTCGCCTTTTCTTTCAAGTAGTTTAAGAGGCGTTCATCCATGTTATCAAAAGCGATACTGTCAAGAGTTTGTAATAACTCGTTAAGGCGGTTGTGGTAACTCTCAAAAACAAAATTTCTCCAAGACTTGTACTTAGCCGTCCATTCTTCCATTTTCTGTACAGGCACCATAATGAGCTTGGTGTCTGTCTCTGCAATTGCTCCTATTTCACTCTTAGTCTGCCCCATGCAACAAGTCATTGTCATAGAGCAGGTATCTCCTTTTTCTAGATAGTAGAGGAGAAGCTCGTCTCCATTTTTATCTTCTCTCAATACTTTTATTACCCCAGAGACCAGTAGCGGCATTCCTTTTACATAGCCACCTATTTCCATGAGTTTAAAACCTTCAGGAACCTCCTTGTAAGTGCCTACCTGGAGTATTTCATTGATAAGTGCATCTTCAAAGAGATGACCGTAACTGGCTTTTAGTTCTTGAATCATTATGCGGCTTTTTTAAGAATGTTAGGGTCATATTTAAAAAAGAAATGAGCCCAAATAGATTTTGATACGGCTCCTATGTATGGCATTGTGATGATTAATGCAATGACGATACTCGTTAGAATACCTGTAGGTCCAAAATCTAAACCAAAAATAAGGGTTAAAACATAAACGGCCACGGCAACCGCAATACCTACACCGTAAGATACGTACATAGAGCCTGTATAAAAACTAGGTTCAATGCTGTATTTTAATTGGCATTTAGGACAGTTCTTTTTAACCTTATTCATGTTAGAAAGCTTATAAGGGTGTGCTTCCAGAAATTCGCCTTCTCTGCATTGAGGACACTTTAAAAATAAGATGCTATATATTATCGATTTACCCATGGACAATTAAGTTTTTTATGTAAAATTAAACCTATTAAAATATGCTCACGGTAACTTATGTTACATACTGTAGTATTTGAAATTAGTTATCTTCATCAAAGAGATTAATTAGAGTTGCGCAAACCACCTAGGTTAAACATGGATTATTAATAAGATATATTAATGTTGTAGTTACGCTTTCGCGAAAGCTAATTTTAAGATAATAAAGTTTAACCTTTGGTATTTATACTATACAAAAGATGAATGAAGAGAAATTTACACTAGAAAAGCATTACATAAATCGTAGTGGCTGGCTTAGAGCTGGAGTCTTAGGCGCAAATGATGGGATTTTATCTACTGCAAGTATCATTATAGGTGTTGCTGCTGCTAGTAGTACTCGGGAGCCAGTACTAATCGCCGGTGTTGCAGGCTTAGTTGCAGGCGCATTGTCTATGGCAGCTGGTGAGTATGTATCTGTTAGTTCGCAAACAGATGTAGAGAAGTCTGATCTTGCTCGAGAGCAACAAGAACTTATAGATACTCCAGATGAAGAGCTGCTAGAACTTGCCAAAATTTATGAGAGTCGCGGTCTTACAGTTGAGACAGCTCTAGAGGTCGCCACCCAATTAACAGCTCATAATGCCTTAGAAGCACATGCAAGAGATGAACTTGGGATACATGAAATGACGGAGGCAAAACCATTGCAAGCAGCACTTTCTTCTGGTGTAGCTTTTACAGTAGGTGGTTTTTTGCCAGTGCTAGTGGGATTCTTAGCCCCTTTAGAGTGGATGGAGTATATTCAATATGTAGCTGCGATCATGTTTTTAATCATATTAGGAATAGTAGCTGCTAGAGCTGGAGGGTCTAACCCTATAAAGGCTGTGCTCAGAATTACATTTTGGGGAACGCTAGCTATGGGGTTGACAGCTGTTATTGGACATTTATTTAATATAAATATTGCTTAGTATGATCGTGTTATGTAAAACGCTTTCTAGCGATAGGCAAGCGAAAACTGGAGCGTGTAAAAGAATCTTAAAGTTTAATAATGACTAATTTATTTCTACACGACAAATTCAGTTTTAATAATGAAGATTTACTGTGTGGACTACCAGCAACGCTATGTGAGGACATTACTAAAAATTGCGTTGTAAGTTTTTTTAAGGCAGGAGAACTCATTTTTAAAGAAGGTGATAGACCAGAAGGTATATATAGAATTAATGATGGGAAAGTAAAGAAGTTTACAGATACTCATCTTAGGAGTGAACATATTTTCTATATCTGTAAGGAAGGTGAGTACTTAGGTTATCATGCATTATTGAGTGAGGAGCTATATCCAGATTCGGCAGCGGCTCTTACAGATTGCGAGGTGGTATTTATATCCAAGGAAGACTTTATGAACGCTGTAGATAAGTCGCATGAATTATCACGACGCTTATTAAAAAATTTGAGCCACGAGTTTGGGGTTTTTCTTAATGCTACAAGAATTCTTGCAAAGTATACAGTAAGGGAGCGCACAGCCTTAAACCTTCTTGTTTTAGAAAGTAAGTTTAAACAGAGCGAGAACTTAGAAACAGAAATTAGTATTCATAGAGAAGACCTGGCAAGTATGGTGGGTACCGCGATGGAGTCTGTCGTGAGAATGCTTAAAGATTTTAAAGAAGAAAACCTTATTACAACAAAGCGAAGTAGCATTTTTATTAAAGATTATAATGGTCTAGTCAAAGTAGCAAACTTTAGCTGAATATGTATGCCTGCAAGTTGATAAATGTCAATGTAAGATGTGCAATTAGAATACGTTTAATAGATTATATTATCTCAATTATGAAACTATGAAAAAAATTTTATCAATATTAATAATTGTCATTGCTTCTGTAGTGACTGCAAGTGCTCAAGAATGGCAAACTGATTTTGTAAAAGCAAAAGCTATTGCATTAAAAGAAAGCAAGCCCATAGTTCTCGTTTTTCAGGGCTCAGATTGGTGTGCACCTTGTATAAAGCTTGATCGTGAAGTCTGGAGTACAGATGCTTTTAAAAATTATGCAAAAGGACATTATGTAATGCTTCAAGCAGATTTTCCTAGAAGGAAAAATAATGCATTATCAGAGAGTCAAGTTAAGGCAAATGCTCATCTAGCAGAAACATATAATACAAACGGGATATTTCCATTTGTAGTGGTGCTAGATGGTAAGGGTAAAGTACTAGGAGAGACTAGTTATAAAAAGACCACGCCAGAAAACTATATCAAGGAATTAAATGCATTTACAAAATAATTTGAAAGTACAAATCACTTTGCTGGTCGTGCTGTTTTCTATGCTATGCTCAGCACAACAGCCATATAAACGTACGCTCAAGCTTATGGGGAGTCGTTTTGATATAACAGTGGTGGCAAATGATGAAGCACAAGGCAATGCAAGCATAGCTGTTGCCATAGCCGAAATCACAAGAATAGAAAAACTCATTTCCTCTTGGGATCCAAATTCTGAAACTTCTAGCATTAATAGAAACGCGGGAATTAAACCTGTGCGCGTAGATACAGAGTTATTCAATTTAATAGAAAGAGCAATCAAGATTTCAAAACTTACTGATGGAGCTTTTGATATTAGTTATGCGTCAATGGATCGTATTTGGAAGTTTGATGGCAGTATGGACGTAATGCCTTCAGAAGTTGAAATTATGACCTCTGTAGCAAAGGTGGGATTCAATAATATTGTGTTAGATAAAAATGAGAGTACCGTATTCCTCAAACTAGAAGGAATGAAAATTGGTTTTGGAGGTATAGGTAAAGGTTATGCGGCAGATAAGGCAAAAGCGTTACTTATTGCGCAAGGAGTGCCTTCTGGAATTATAAACGCATCTGGAGACATGAACACCTGGGGGAAGCAACCAAATGGAAGCGAGTGGAAAGTCGCCATTACAAACCCAATGAATAAAAATAAAGTATTTGCATTACTACCTATAACAGACGGTGCCGTAGTAACTTCTGGTAATTATGAGAAGTTTGTAAACTTTAATGGTAAAAGATACACGCATATTATAGACCCACGATCAGGATACCCCTCTAGCGGTATTATTAGTGTTACAGTTTTTGCGCCTACAGCAGAGCTTGCAGATGCTCTTGCGACTTCTGTATTTGTAATGGGTAAAGAAGCGGGTCTAGATAGAATAAATCAGTTGCCAAAGATAGAATGCATTATCATAGATGATAGAGGAGTTATTACCAAGTCCAAGAATATTGAAATAGATAAAATATGATTAAAAAAATAGTGTGTACTGCACTTATAGCTATTAGTTTAACTAGCTGTGTTGTAGTTAAGGAATATGAAAAGGTCAATATAAACGACCCAGACATGATTCTTTCAGAAAAGAAATGTGACCGTAATGTGACAACGGCACATTCTTATAGAGAAGCAGCGGTAGGTGCAAATGGAGGAAAAACAGGAGGAGGCTGCGGCTGTAACTAATATGATAAATCACTTGAAAAAAATAATTCTCTGTATGTGTGTATTCGCTTTCGCGAAAGCGCATTCTCAAACAGCACAAGACGAAACAAAAGTTTACAAAAAACGTGTACTAGAAACTACAGAAGTAGACTTCCTGACAAGCTACTATTCTCAAGATGGAGATAATGCTGCGGTGAGTGGAGGTATAGGTTCTGAGGAGTTGACAGATGTCATAGGAACCTTTGTAATTTCTATTCCATTAAACGACGATGATGTACTTACTATTGATGCTGGAGTTTCTGCATATACCTCTGCATCATCTAGTAACGTAGGGCCTTTTGACGGAGGAGGGCTAGCAGATCCTTTCCAGGCTTCCTCTGGAGCATCTAGTGGTGATTTATGGGCAAATATAACGGGAAGCTATAGTCACAGCTCAGACGATAGAAATGATATCTGGTCTGCAAAGCTATCTGTATCTTCTGAGTATGATTACTTTTCTGTAGGTGTAGGTGGTAGTTATACAAAACTCTTTAATGAGAAAAATACCGAGCTAAGTGTAAACGGAAACGTTTATATTGATACATGGAATGCTATTTACCCAACAGAGTTAAGACCTTTTGGAGAAGGTGGTGACGGCTTAAATAATAGATTATTTACAGAAAATACCATTACTGGTAATACTAATTATAACCCTAGATTTACGGAGTTTGATAGTGAGGGACGTAACTCTTACTCATTAGGTTTTGGATTATCACAGATACTTCATAAAAATGTACAAGGATCACTTGCCATAGATTTTGTGCAACAAGATGGTTTACTATCTACGCCTTTCCAAAGGGTTTATTTTGGTGATGTACAAAACTCATTTATAGAAAATTTTCAACTGGCAGATGCTATTGAGCGTTTGCCGGATACTAGATTTAAAGTAGCTGCTGGTGGTCGTTTAAATTGGTTTGTTAATGAGACTGTTTCTGTGCGCACCTATTATCGTTATTACTTTGATGACTGGGGCATAAATTCACATACTGCAAGTGTAGAAATCCCTATAAAGATTACAAATAAGTTTACCATCTATCCGTCATATAGATTTTACAATCAGACGGCGGCAGACTACTTTAGGCCTTATGAGGAGGCTTTATCTACAGATGAGTTTTATACTTCTGATTATGATCTTTCAGAATATTCGGCAAATCAATTTGGTTTTGGTGTTTCATACACAGATATTTTTGCAAAAGCTCATATCTGGAAACTAGGACTTAAGAGCATAGATTTAAAGTTTTATAGATATGATAGAGACACCACTTTTAGCTCCAGTATCATTACCGCAGGTTTTAAGTTTGTGATGGATTAGATTGTAAAGTATCTTCGCGCGTTCATGTAAGTGCGCGTTACGTACTAAAACAATAAAAAATAATGGAAATTAATCCTACAGAAATTGTCGGTTACTTAGCAAGTCTTTTTGTATTGCTATCATTTTTAAATAAAGATTTACGCAAGTTGCGTATTGTAAACTCTATAGGTTGTGCATTATTTGTAACGTATGGAGTGTTATTAGGTAGTATTCCTATCATTATTACTAATCTTGCAATACTATTTGTAAACGGATATTACCTGTTTATAAAGAAAGACTAAGGTATCTAACTGTGTTACAGTGCTTATGATAAAAAGAGTGAAGAATAGCTTAAGCTACGCTTTTTTCATCTAAAGTTGCATAATATTGAGTATAAATTTGCGTAAATCCTTGTAAATTAGTATGGGTTCGCTTATATTCGCCAAAATTTGAAATACTGTATGAAATTAATGGAAGAAGCGGTGGCTTTTGAAAATGCTTCAATGAGCAATATGTCCACCAGTGATCGCGTTGCTGCTTCAAGAGAGGCTAAACGACTCATTCTTGCACTGAATGAGATTTTTAAAGAGACAAAAGACTCTGAAATAATGGACGCCATGAAGCGTCTCACCGAAAAGAAAAAAAAGATAGAAAAACGCTTGAAGGGTAGACCTGATAGTATGTAAAATAAAAGAGGCCTCACTTGTGACGGTCTCTTTTTTATTGAACCCCTTTTTAAGCGTGTGGCTATGCAACCAGACAACTTTACAAACGAATTTTTTGGTATCGGGATACAGAATGGTAAGACACCAGAGAATCTAGGTGTTTTATGGCGCTCTGCTCAAAATCTAGGTGCTAGTTTTATTTTTACCATAGGCAATAGATATGCAAAGCAATCTAGTGATACGCATAATGCGGTAAAAGCAATGCCGTATTATCATTATGATACCTTTGACGACTTTTTTAAGCACCTTCCTAAGGGTGTACGCATTGTAGGAGTAGAGCTTGATGATCGAGCAGAGACGCTAGAAAGCTTTCATCATCCGCGTCGTTGTGTCTACTTACTGGGTGCAGAGGATCATGGTCTTACTAATGAGGCAATAGAAAAGTCTCACTTTCTTATAAAATTCCCATCTACATTGAGTCTCAATGTTTCGGTGGCGGGAAGTATTGTACTATATGATAGAACTAGGGATAAGCCTAGATCTTAGCGAGTTTCGCTTTCGCGAAAGCGTACTTATACAATTTGTAAACTTCAATTATATATTTATTCATCTATTACCTCAGTTCTCACTGAGGAGCAAGCGCAACGTGGCAAATTAAAGTATCTTTGCTTAAAATAAATTATTATGTCTCATAAAGCAGGATTTGTAAACATCATCGGTAACCCTAACGTGGGTAAAAGTACGCTTATGAATGCCTTTGTAGGCGAGCGTCTTAGTATCATTACCTCAAAAGCGCAGACTACACGTCACCGTATTTTAGGTATTGTAAATGGGGAGGATTTCCAGATGCTATTAAGCGATACGCCTGGTATTATAAAGCCAGCATATGAGTTACAGGCTTCTATGATGGACTTTGTAAAAAGTGCTTTTGAAGATGCAGATGTGCTTTTATACATTGTAGAGCTTGGTGAGAAGGAACTTAAGGATGAGGCATTCTTTAATAAAATACGCGGTTCAAAAATTCCTGTTTTATTACTTATAAATAAAATAGATAAAGGAAACGAAGAGACACTAGCAGAGGCTTTAAAGTTATGGTCTGAAAAAGTGCCAAATGCTGAGGTGTTTGCTATATCTGCACTCGAGAGCTTTGGTGTGCCACAGGTATTCAATAGAATTATTGAGCTCTTGCCAGAGTCGCCAGCTTTTTATCCTAAGGACCAACTTACAGATAAGCCAGAGCGCTTTTTTGTAAACGAGATCATCCGTGAGAAAATCTTGATGCACTACAAGAAGGAAATTCCTTATGCTGTAGAGATTGATACAGAAGATTTCTTTGAAGAGGATGAGATCATCCGCATGCGATCAGTCATTATGGTGGAGCGTGATAGCCAGAAAGGAATTATTATAGGGCATAAAGGAACTGCTCTAAAAAGAGTAGGTGTAGAGGCTAGAAAGGACTTGCAGAAGTTCTTTGGCAAGCAGGTGCACATTGAGCTTTATGTGAAGGTGAATAAGAACTGGAGAAGTAATTCTAACCAGCTTAAGCGTTTTGGTTATAACCAGAAGTAATATGAGTACGCTTTCGCGAAAGCGTAAGTTTACAAAGCATTACGGCCACACCGATTGATTCATGAATAGAAAACTTAAAAATAGCGAACTCAACCGAAAATCTGTTTCTGATTTTAAGGAGGCAGAGAAGACGCCCATAATTATTGTTCTAGATAATATACGTAGTCTTAATAATGTAGGGTCCGTTTTCAGAACTTCAGATGCTTTTCTTGTAGAGAAAATCTATCTCTGTGGCATTACTGCAACGCCACCGCATCGCGATATACAAAAGACAGCCCTAGGAGCAACAGATGCTGTGGCTTGGGAATATGTAGAAGACAGTGTTGCTCTAGTGAAGCAATTAAAAGAGGATGGTGTTTATGTGTGTGCCATAGAGCAAGCAGAAGGAGCAGTGATGCTTGATAAATTTATGCCTACTACTGGTGAAAAGTATGCCGTTGTTTTTGGCAACGAAGTAAAAGGTGTTCAGCAAGAAATTGTGTCTTTAAGTGATACGGTGATTGAAATCCCACAATTGGGTACAAAGCATTCTCTTAATATTTCTGTGAGCGCGGGAGTGGTTATTTGGGACCTATTCAGCAAGTTAGGGGTTTCTTAATGATTTGTTAAGCTGTTATTTAACAGTGGATTAAGAGTGTAGCTTTATATTTTGTTTATCTTTATGTAATAAAAACTAAACAAGATGTCAAAATTCACAATGCCTATCAGATTTGCTTTTGCAATGAGTGGTGGCCTCATAGCGTACTTCTTAGTACTTTCCTTATTTAACTTACATACTAATGTGCTATTCTCACTTTTTAATGGAGTGATTGTAGGTTTTGGGATTTACGAGGTTATTAAGTATACACAAATCAAAAACGGAGCTACATACAGCTATACCGACGGTATGGTAAATGGAGTTGTCTCGGGATTTGTAGCAACCATCATTTTTACAGGGTTTTTTGCATTATATGCAGGAAACATAAATCCAGAATTTCTAGATGGATTAATAGGTCCTTGGGAGCAGACATATAATACAAGTATAGGTTCTGTGGTGTTTACAGTAGCGATTGCAGGTTTTGCAACTGCGGTATGCTTATCACTTTGTTTTATGCAGTTGTTTAAGCCAAGTTGGAATACAGAAGGAACTAAGAAAGTATTAAAGGAGAGAGGTGACTCTGTGCGAGGATAAGTACTCAAAGTAAAAACAAAAAAACCGCCAATTGGCGGTTTTTAGTATTTTAAAGCGTAAGCGCTTAGTTTACTCTAGTGAATGTTACGATTGCCGTTCCATCAATGTTATAATCTATACCTTCTGGAAATTCAAATCCTGCAGGAATAGCATCTGCAAAATCACTTTCTATTCTTAGCGTACTTGAGTTAAGTAGTGTAATTGTAGATGTAGATTCTTCTGCATTTCCAGAGAAAAATTCATTATCAATATCGGCAGTAGTTATTCCAGAAGCTGTTAGTTGGTCACCATTAATGCTCCATTCTCCGTTTGTGTTTACTTCAGAAACAGTTGAATTTTGAGCAGAAATGGCTTCACCATTTACAGTTCCAGTAATAGTAAGATCATAAGAACCATTTGCTACTAGTGTGTTGTCTTCGTTAAAAGTTACGTTGTAGTCAAAGTTAGAGCCTTCTCCATCGCCTTGAGAATTTATTGTTTGACCACCAAATGTTACTGTTGTTTCGGTGTTGTATGTAAACTCAGTCATAGACCATTCTCCTACAATAAGATTTGTGTCAACATCTGGAGCGTCATCTGTTGAGCAAGAAGCAAGTGTAAATGTTAAGATAATTAATGTGATGATTGATTTTAAATGTTTCATTGTTAATTGATTGATTAGTTAAGTGGGCGAAAATATCTCTACAATCGTTAAAATGCAAATAAAAACGTTAAAATTATTTATATTTTTAGGGTTGTGTTCCTTGTGATAGCATTATTCTGTTGTTAAATAGGTGTTTGTTGTTTGAGCTTTGTAAGAATGAGACGTGGTGCCGGGTGATTATTGTAAGTTCATTTTAGAATTTCTGTAAGAATGTATTTGTAGAGTGATATTATTATATAAAAACAAATGATGCTTATTGTAAATCTTAAGATAAATAGTATATTTGCACCCGCTTAAACTGAGAGGTTTGGGCTATTATTAGTGTAATAACAATATTTAATTAATCGCTATGTACGCAATTGTAGAGATAGCAGGGCAGCAATTTAAAGTTGCAAAAGACCAAAAAGTCTTTGTTAACCGCCTATCTACCGAAGAAGGAAAAACTGTCGATTTCGACAAAGTACTTTTGGTAGGAGACGGATCTAACATCACTTTAGGCGCCCCAGCTATAGACGGAGCTCTAGTAGGAGCAAAAGTCTTAAGACACCTTAAAGGTGACAAAGTAATCGTTTTCAAGAAGAAAAGACGTAAAGGATACCGTGTAAAAAACGGACACCGCCAGTCTCTTACTGAAATCGTAATTGAAAGTATCGCTACTTCTGGAGCAAAGAAAGCTGCTCCTAAGAAAGAAGAGAAAAAAGCTGAACCTAAAGCTGCTGCTCCTGTAAAGGAAACTGCTCCTAAGGCTGATGCAAAAAAATCTTCTAAAGCAGACGATCTTAAAAAAGTAGAAGGTATCGGACCTAAAATTGCTGAAACTCTTGTAGAGGCAGGAATTTCAACTTTTGCAGAACTTGCAAAAACTGATGCTGCTAAGATTTCTGAAATTATCGCAGGTGTACGTGGAAATCACGTAACTGACACATGGCCAGCACAAGCACAACTTGCTGCAGATGGTAAGTGGGATGAGCTTAAGAAATGGCAAGACGAATTAGACGGTGGTAAAGCTTAATCGCTATACTATCAAGTATAACTTATAAAACCGAAACAAGATGGCTCACAAAAAAGGAGTTGGTAGTTCTAAAAACGGTCGCGAATCAGAATCAAAACGCTTAGGTGTTAAGATCTTTGGAGGACAAGCTGCAATCGCAGGGAACATCATCGTACGTCAAAGAGGTAATACGCATCACCCAGGTGAGAACGTATACGGAGGAAAAGATCACACACTACACGCAAGAGTAGATGGTGTTGTAAAATTCCAAAAGAAAAGAGATAACAAATCTTACGTTTCTATCGTGCCTTTTGAGGCATAATAAACGAGGATAGTTTCTCAATTATCATATAAAACCCTTACCGCAATGCGGTAAGGGTTTTCTTGGTTATACTCAGTTTAACAAGTGTTTATAGTTTTGGTATATTGTTTGATGCGTTACGTAAAATGCATTAAATGAGATTTTTATTAGGTTTACTCTGTGTAGTTGTTTTGCAATCATGTTTTCCAGTGGCAATAGCTCCTGACCTCAGTAATGGTTCTATTAAAAAAGCTAAGAAGTTTAATAAAAAGCTGCCTAAGAGGTATTCATACATCTTTACAGACCCAAAAGATGCAGATGAGTTTTATACTTATGTAAATACAAAGTATGACCTACAGCACAACTATGTAGAAGATAATGTGCCAGTAGTACTTGATGGAAATAATTATTATATCTCGTTTTATGAAGTGAGTAAGAATACAAAAACTGTCAATTTACTAAGACCCTTAGCAAATAAGATGTTGGAGGAAAACGGGATAGGTCCTGTATTTGATGACGATCCTGTTAGAATTTATGGCGACACATGGTATATCGCGCTTCTTATCACAGATGAGGACTTTAATGATGGTCTTAATCCATCATATGTAAATTTTGAAAGGGTAGAAGAGTTTGCCTCTTCTTTGCATGCAGAGTATTATAGTATGCGCAACTACAAGCAGGCTGTTTTAACTGTAAAAAATGATTAGTGATTAATCTTGCAAAAGTCTATCTGTTCCTAGGTATCCATCATCCTTGTTGTAATACCAGGCGCGATTTTTAGGCATTTTAATACCTTCGATGAGAGCTATGTCATCAAGAAGAATATACTCACCTGTAGTCTCATCGGTGCCTTTGAAAAATTGATATACTTCTAGGGCATACGTAGATGGGTTAAAGTAAAATTGCCAAACATCTGAACCAACAGCTTCGTCATAGGTCACCTGTACCATGATGTATTTTTTTCCTTTAAAAGTGACATTTTTTACCATGGGATCTATTTGAGTTCCTGGATCATGTAGCTTCATAGGAAGTCCGTACAAATAGGAATAGTAATCGCGATACATTCTTGTTCTCTCGCACTCTTTGCTATTAGTAGTTGTAGTGGTTACTTCTCCAGTCTCATCTGTATATTTACAAGTGTCACTGCTTATCTCCCTAAACGAAGTTGTCTCTTCTTGTTCAGTGGTGAGATTAAAATATTCATTGGGAATGTCTAGTGTGATAACGCTCTTTCTAGAAGCTTTTTCTGGCATATCAAGTGCCAAGGTAAATTCCCCTTGAAAAGTTGACCAATTACCATTAGGGTCATGAAATGCTATTGATTTTTTAATAATCTCAGCACCTGTAACAGGTCTCAAAGATTGTGCAGTTGCAAAGTCCGCTTTCGCGAAAGCGAGACAAAAAACAATACTAGTTATTAATAATTTTTTCATACCTATGTTTTGAAGATGAAGATACACATTGCTTTTTGGATTATCCTAACTAACTTTAGTATGCTCTTAACAGCACAGCAAGCAGATAAACCCTACTTTGAAAGTATGACAGAGAAAGATGTAATACCTACTGAGGATGCAGTGCTCAACCTTGAGAATAAAGTAATTCCTAAAGAAATTTATGATGAAGCTATACTTGCTTTGGAGCACTACCCAGAATTGTGGAACACTGCAATAACTTTTCAGTTTAAAGACAATATAAAAAAGTCGACAATGCAGGCACAACCGCGTTGGGCTAGTTTTTTAAAGTCTCGTAAAAAACGTGAATACATTATACTTATATCAAGAACGATACAAATAGATCAAGATGAACTTAGTTTTTCTGAAGTGCCAAGCGATGTAGTTACTGGATGGTTGGGGCATGAGCTAGGTCATGTAATGGATTATAGAGAGCGCTCCGGCTTTGGAATGTTAGTTTTTGGGGTGAAGTATTTATATTCTGGCGCTCATATTAAAGAAGTAGAACGTACTGCAGATGTATATGCGATTACGCATGGAATGGGGACTTATATTTTAAAAACTAAGAATTTTATACTAGACCATGCAAATATATCTGAGGCTTATAAAGAGCGTCTGCGCAGTCTATATATGTCTCCCGAAGAGGTTGTGCATTTATTAGAAGAGCATTAATGCGTACTAAATTAAGTACATTTGAAACGGCTATAACTTTGAGGTTATAGCCGTTTTTTTTATAAAATTTAGGTGAAATTATTGTTCAGAAACAAATTTTTCAAAGGCTTCAAATTTTTCTTCATCCATCACTTTTTCCATTTTTACTTGACCTCCTTTTTTCTTGTTTTGACCACTCCATTCGTGAAAAATATTAGGGTCAATAGTTGTGACTTTTACTCCTTTGAGAGATTTCCCTCTTGCCACTTTGTAATTTTTATTTGCTTCTTTTAAGCTTTTGTCTAGTGCCTCTGCAAGTTCGCTTTCATTTGTAGTTGCTGTTGTGCCTATATACCAGCAGTGGTAAAACTCTCCATCTATCTTTTTTGCACTCAATGTAAATTCAGGGATTTCAATATCAAATTGTTCTTCAAGTTCTCTCAGGGCTACTTCCATTTTATTTACAGAAAGTTGAGAGCCTACTACGTTTAAGAAAAACTTAGTACGTCCTGTTATTTTGATTTCTGCTCTTTCAACATCAGTAAATGCGATGGTGTCGCCTATAAGATATCTCCATGCGCCAGAAACTGTACTTATAATAAGCACATAGTCTACATCTGTTTTCACTTCTTTTAAAGTGAGAGATGGTGCATCTTGTGATAACGAGCCATCGTCATTTATATATTCAGGAGTAAAGGGTACAAATTCAAAGTAAATTCCAGCGTTTGTAGAAAGCTTCATAGAGGAAGTCTCAGGCCTGCTCTGGTAAGCCATAAACCCTTCTGATGCTAGGTATGTGTCAATAACAGTAATATCTCTTCCTAGAAGTTGTCTAAAGCTTTTTTCGTAAGGTTTAAAGGCTACACCACCACTTGTAAAAACTTGCAAATTAGGCCAGATCTCATGGATATTTTTTACATCATGATAAGCAATTACTTCTTTAAGCATAAGCTCCATCCATGATGGGATGCCGCTTAGCGCGCCTATGTCCCAATTTTTGGCTCTTTCTGCAATGGTTTTTACGCGTTCATCCCAGTTTTCAATTTTGGCGATATCTTCTCCTGGCTTGTAGAATCCTTTAAACCAAAAAGGGATATTACTCGCTGTAATACCACTTATTTCACCCTCAAGAAATTCGTCATGTTCGATAAGATCTGTGGAGCTACCTAGAGCCATTACTTCTTTATCAAAAAAATCTGTTGGTAAATCATAATGAGCTAGTGCAGATACTTGAGCAAGACTGGTGCTTCTTATGGCAGCAACCATTTCTTCGGTAACTGGAATTCTTTTGCTTGTCTTTCCAGTGGTGCCACTAGAAAGTGCAAAGTAGTGAGGTTTTCCAGGCCATGTTATGTCTTCTAGTCCATGTTTTATGCGATCCCACCACATGCTGTCCATCTGGTTATAATCATGGTAAGGAACCATTTTTGAAAAGGCAGTGGCTTGATCTTCTTCCTCTAGTAATTGAGAAAATCCATAATACTTTCCAAAGGCAGTATTCTTTGCAGTATCTAGCATATCTGCTAGAACTTGTTCCTGCTCTTGAATAGGATTAATGTCTGAGGATAATGTATCCTTTAAGTCAATTGCACTTTTTATTATAGATCCTAGAATAGCCATGGTTGTGATTTTTTTTACAAATATGTTAATTCTCATTATAAAGTTAATATAGATTGTAGCAAGTTTAACCCGATGTTAAGGAAGAATTGTGAAAAGAAATAGCCACTCTTTGCAGAGTGGCTATTGATATTATTAGATTTTATAAAAACCTAACCACAATCGCCTATGCGATCCCAGCTAGTTGATAAACGTTCATAAAGTCCGCCTTGGTAGGTTACAAAATCACCTACACTATAACTTTTATTACCATTGTATGCTGGCACACCTTCGCATATATCTGCAGGTGGTTGATTGCTTCCGCAAGGACCTAGGTTTGTCCAACCACCATTTACACGTTCATAAAGATTGCCTTGGTAAGTCACTTGGTTGCCTATAGTATAATTCGTGTTGCTATTGTATGCAGCTACACCATCACAAATGTCTCCACTATTACCTCCGTCGCCACCATCACCTGGGTACATAATATTGATGCCAGTAATGTCACCATTAGAGAGTGCTGTGCGGTTTGTAGTATATGTAGAACCATCTTTTTTTGTGATGGTAGGTTGGCCATTTTTACTAAAAGCAAAAGAGCTGTAAAGCATTACAGAATTAAAGTCAAGCTGGGCTGTATATTCTGTTCCATCTTGTCCTTGTGCAACATATGTTAGAAAATTATAATCCACTCCATCTTGTACATTGTTTAGGTTGATGGTGAGGTAGTCATCACGATCTGCGCGACTTTGTTCGTGCCATAAACCTACGGCATGACCTATTTCATGAATGGTGCTACCTGTAGAGCAACCGCTTGCAAGTGTGATGTCTTGGCGGCCACCTATTCTTCCTACATACGAAGAACAACCACTCCCAGGAGTGAAGTAAACATAGTCAGCCTGATTTGTACGTTGTACAAAACGTACAGAAGTACTCGCTTCCCAGTTTGCTATGGCATTTATAACACGAGCTTGATTAGGAAGACTAGGGTTTATAGCATAATAAACAGTATTATTTGCCCATTTTCCTCCTGTACGGCCAGTGCTGCGAGTAGCATCTGTACTTTCTTGAAGTTGGTCTTTTGAGAAGATAATATCTCCTTCAAAGACATAGGTGTCATTTATTGTTGCCACTTCTAGACTATGTAAGCCGTAAAAGAGGTTTTGTGATTTTCCTTTTTGACCTGGGAAAGCTTCTTCTGCTTTCTCGATGTCATTTGATTGTATTTCTGCAGTGGTAGTTTCTTCGCTATTTTCATTAATGTCTTCTTTCTCACAAGAATTAAAAAGACATAATGATAAGGCGCAGGCGACTGCTAGATGAAAATTTTTCATAATTGGATTTTAAATTAAAAAGGTTAATTCCAAAATCACTTATCGCGGCCGCAGAAAGTTGTCTTGAATGTTTGTATGATTACAGTAAAAAAAAATACTGTTATGGTTACAAATATTTAAACGTGAGAAAATTCTTATTGGATTATATGAATTTTGTTAAAAAATATAGATTACTGATTGATAGATGTTTAAATTGAATAATCGTTAAAATTTTAACATTTAACGTGGATTTGTGAGAAGATGTAGCGCTTAAAATGAGCACTTATTTTAAGTACAAGCAATTATATTGATAATCAATAATGCCTTTTCCTGCATTAAGTACATCTGCTCCTAGAATTCCATGGACAGGTTCGGCATCATGATTTTTCAGTGCTGTATTTACATGTGACATATCAAAGAGGACGATGTCTAGTTTTTTGTATTCCCATTTTTGAATGGTAATGGTGTTTTTTCGCGAAAGCTTAGTAATCATATCTGTTGCACCAGCACCTGCTGCGAGAATCTCACTATCTTCTGAAAGTAGCCCAAACAACTCTGCAAACTCAAAATCTATGCACGAACTAGAAGCTCCTGTATCAAGTATGAATGATCCTTCTACACCATTAATGTTTGCTTTCATTTCAAGATGATTAGTCACGGTAGGGAAGAGGCGTGAACGGCAGTATTTTTTTGAAAGTAAAAACTCGCGTAATGAAGGCATATTTATCAATGTATTACTCAAAAATACTACAATCCTATAGATTTACAGCTTTGTAAACCATAGCTCAGGTTTATGTGTTTTCCCTTCTCTCTTTTCGACACACTAGCTATTTTTGTGATCTATGAATTTTACAGATACCCATACCCATTTATACAGCGAGTCTTTTGATGAAGATCAGGACGTGATGATACAACGAGCAATTGACGCTGGTGTAAATAGATTTTTTATTCCTGCGATAGACTCTGAATATACAGAACGTATGTATGCATTAGAAAAAAACTATCCAGATCATATGTTTTTAATGGCGGGTCTGCATCCTACACATGTTAAGGAGAACTACGAAGAAGAACTGGCACATGTGGAAGCACAATTTGCCGCTCGTGATTTTTATGCAGTAGGGGAGATAGGGATAGATTTGTATTGGGATAAGTCTACACTTGAAATTCAACAAGATGCATTCAAGAGGCAAATTCAACTAGCTAAAAAATATAAAAAACCTATCGTTATACACTGTAGAGAAGCTTTTGATGAAGTTTTTGAAGTGTTAGAAAGTGAGAAAGGAGATGATCTCTTTGGGATTTTTCACTGCTTTTCTGGAACTAAAGAACAAGCAGAGCAGGCTATCAGCTATAACATGAAACTTGGGATAGGTGGCGTAGCAACCTTTAAAAATGGTAAGATAGATAAGTTTCTTGCAGAGATACCGCTATCTCATATTGTATTAGAAACAGATGCACCATATTTAAGCCCTGTGCCGTATCGTGGTAAACGCAATGAGAGTAGCTATGTGGTTTTGGTAGCTGAAAAGTTGGCGACAATTTATCAAAAACCTTTAGATGAAATCGCTGCAATAACTACGAGTAACGCAGATGCAGTGTTTTTTACAAAGCGTGCATAGTATCTTCTTGTAAATAGTAGATGAAGACTCAAAATATTTTGTTCTTTTGTGACAAACAATCCAGACTATTTTGAATAGATACGATCATATACGACCTTATAATGATAATGAAGTAAATCAGGCATTACTTCACGCAGCAAGACATCCTATGTTTAGGATTTTACTGCAATTTACATTTCCAGATAAAACACAAGAAGAAATTGTAGAAGTACTTAGTGCCTGCTTTTCCATAGCCGACTTTCAAGAAAAAGTTATCTATAAATCGGTAACAAATTTACTTGATAAAAGTGCTGAGAATTTTACGTGTAGTGGGTTTGATACGCTTTCGCGAAAGCGGTCTTATCTATACCTGTCAAACCATCGTGATATTGTACTTGATACGTCATTACTTAATATGACGCTTATAGATCACGGTCTTATTACTACAGCCTCTGCCATAGGTGATAATCTTGTGCAAAAAGACTTTTTAATGGAGCTATCTAAGCTCAATAGGAATTTCTTAGTGCAAAGAGGGCAGTCACCTCGAGAGATGTTAATGAGCTCAAAGTTACTGTCAGAGTATATAAAACACTTGCTAGTAGAGAATAGATCCGTGTGGGTAGCCCAGCGAGAAGGAAGAACCAAAGACGGACTTGATAAAACACAACAAGGTGTACTCAAGATGATCACCATTGCTCGTGGCAAGACGCCACTAATGGAGTACCTCAAAGAACTCAACATAGTAGGAGTTGCCATCTCTTATGAGTATGATCCTACAGATATTTTGAAGGTCCCAGAAATTGTAGCAAAACAAGAAAATGTACCTTACATAAAAACAGCAAACGAAGATTTTAATAGCATCCTAAAAGGTGCGCTAGGTAATAAACGCAATATTCATATTGCAGCGGCACCTATGCCAGAGGAAATTTATGATCAAATTGCTCAGGATTATGCAAGTGATAATGACAAGTTGCAAGCATTTGCCAGTGCGCTAGATACTATCATATGGAAAAACTACAAGTTGTGGCCATCTAATTATATAGCATACGATTTATATTACAAGAGTGATAAGTATAGTGCTCATTATGATGAGAAAGAATTACGTCATTTTGAACGTAGATTAGAAGTACGAGTAGATACAGAAAAGCAGATAGAGGTAGATAGCTTCTTATTAATGTATGCAAACCCAGTAGTACAATCAGAAAAAGTATGAGCAAGGCTAAAATTCTCTTAATATACACAGGTGGAACCATAGGTATGATCAAAGATTATGAAACGGGAGCTTTGAAGGCCTTCAACTTTGATGAGTTGCTTGAAAAAATCCCTGAGCTTAGATTACTAGATTGTGATATAAGCACCGCCTCATTTGATACAGTGATAGATTCGTCAAACATGAATCCTACCTACTGGAACGAGCTTTGCGATTTCATTAAAGAGGGTTACGATACCTATGATGGTTTTGTAGTGCTGCATGGTAGTGATACTATGAGTTATAGTGCATCTGCCATAAGTTTTATGCTAGAAAATCTTTCTAAACCTGTGGTGTTTACTGGCTCGCAGCTACCTATAGGAGACTTACGCACAGATGCAAAGGAAAATTTAATTACTGCAGTTCAAGTAGCTGCTTTGAGAAAACGTAATAAACCGCTCATAACTGAAGTGTGTCTCTATTTTGAGTACAAACTTTATAGAGCAAATCGCACCTCAAAAATAAGTGCCGAAAATTTTGAAGCATTTACGTCTCCTAATTATCCAGAACTCCTCACCTCAGGAGTACATCTTACTATAAACGAAGACGCACTTTGGAAACCGAATAAAAAAGCACTTAAAGTTCACAGAACATTAGTTACAGAGATTCTACTACTTAAAATATATCCTGGTATTTCGCAGTGCTTAGTAGAAGCAATGCTTAATGTTCCTTGTACACGTGGCGTGGTGCTAGAAACCTTCGGGGCAGGAAACACTTCTACGCAACCCTGGTTTCTAGATGCTCTTAAAGCAACTATCAAACGAGGAGTTCCTATCGTAAATATCACACAGTGTATCTCTGGCAGCGTGAACATGGGCAATTATGAGACTAGTGTCGCATTAAAGAAGATGGGCGTTATTAATGGAGGCGACATGACTACAGAAGCAGCCACCACAAAGATGATGTATTTACTAGGGCAGGAGCTGGGACCTAAAGTATTTAAAACAGTCTTTGAAACTTCTTTACGAGGAGAGCTCACATAAAGTGTGTAACTCTTGAATGAGTTATTATTTTT
This sequence comes from Dokdonia sp. Dokd-P16, assembly GCF_003095655.1. Lineage (NCBI taxonomy): Bacteria > Pseudomonadati > Bacteroidota > Flavobacteriia > Flavobacteriales > Flavobacteriaceae > Dokdonia > Dokdonia sp. Dokd-P16. Next base: position 688,637 of record NZ_CP029151.1, on the reverse strand, counting down.
TTGTTATTTCGCAATCCTTTAGAAAGTGTATGATTTATACGCTTTCGCGAAAATTTGAAACACCTACAACAGTGATTTGTAATCAGATGTCGTTAAGGATGAATAGATGTAGAGCACTCGCTTTACAACAAAAATAGAGAGGTGGCCGAGTGGCTTAAGGCGCACGCCTGGAAAGCGTGTATACGGCAACGTATCGAGGGTTCGAATCCCTTCCTCTCTGCTGTAAGTGCTATACGTTTAAGTATAGCACTTTTTTTATGACATATATATTATACGTTTACATCTCTAATATAGGTGGTAGTATTTAGGATCTTACCAATCACACTCTAAAGTAGTTTCTTAAGCTGGTGGTAAGTATGTGTGGAGTATGTGAGTCTTAATTGAAAAATTTTCTTCAAAACAATTAGTTGTCAATTTTCAAAATGAGCATTGTATTTGACCATCGTGTAAATCATCTTCTGAAATAAAAGAAAGGAATTCTTAATTGCTTAAATTTTAATTGTATTTTACATGTAACTATTGCGATTATATCATTTAATCTATTGAAATCGCTCTTTTGTCGTAATTGTCAGATTGACTGTTGATAACTTATAATAATTTTTTGTAGTGATTTAAAAGTTGTCTACCTTTCTCCCTTGAATAAAATCTAGTGTCAAAACATTGAATACTAGTTGACAATACTAACTGACCCAAATCCTTTCAAAATCATCACGTATGATTCATAAAACTACTATTGCAAAATTCTCGTCTTATTTATTATTCATGCTATTGCTATTATTCAGTAGCATTGATAGTAATGCACAAATTTTCCCTGGGCAGTTCCCTCCTTTTCCAGAAGGTCCTGGCAATCCCGGAGCACCAGGTAATCCTGACGCTATAGTAAATGTAAATGCTGTCTTAATAGGGGATACGTTTTCTGTAAATGGTGTTGAGGCGTGTATAGATAGTACTGAGAGAGGTAATAATAATAGTCCAGGTGAAAACCCTGAATGGCGTTTTGATGTCATATTGCCTAATGCAGGTGATGTACTTCCTGTATCAGAAAATATTGAGATAAGAGTATGTCGTCGTGGTGATTTTGGTCAATCTGGAGAAGGCTTACGTGTTTTAGATGAAAATTTGAATATAATAGGGACAATACCTGGTGACCAAACGGGTGTAAATACAGATTGTTCTGAAGGTCCTATTTGTTTAACAGTTATTATTTCCTCTTGTGCTTTTAATGCGCAAGCGGCCGACGGTGTTTTTAGTTTAACCCTTGACGCTCGAAATGTTGGTGGAGCAGGAGGTACAGTGGGTGATTTTTGTGATATTCCACCTGGTCCTCAAGCAGATGCTACACCAGGTGGTTGTTCAGGTCCTAATTGTAGTTTTTCTCAGGTAACAACTGTCACAGTAAATGGTGCTCAAGTTGAAGGTTTTGATAATCAAGCAAATGGAGGGCCACTCGTAAATAGTGTGGCAAATAATGCAAACTGTGCTTTTATAGATTACTTTGTATTTCCTACAGGAGGGTTAGCTTTTACTATAGATGGTACTGATGCAGATGACCTTAATGGAGAAGATTACTGTGTAGGCGAGTCTGTATTTATACCATCTGCCTCCGGTGCTGGACAACAATTTACCGTTTCTATCGATGGAGGGCCTAGACAAGTTATAGGTGGTGGTGGAATGGATACTAATTATACTTTTGCTACACCTGGAATGTATGAGGTTTGTAATATTATTGATCCAGGCGGATGTGCTGAAGAGAAATGTATTATGCTTAATGTAGTAGCAGCTCCTATTGGTGAAGCGGGTCCAGATGAAGAGATTTGTGAAACTGAATCTACATATAGTCTTACAGCCTCAAACGTAGTAGCAGATAATATATTATGGGAAACTACTGGAGATGGAGCGTTTAATAATGTGGCTGCAACTAATCCAATATATACATTAGGATCGGCAGATCAAAGTGCAACGTCTATACAGCTATCTGTAACAGTATCTAATACAGATATGATTTGTGAACCTACAACAGATAGTCTTACACTAACAAGAATAGAAGAAGCAACGGTTGAGGCAGGAAATAACATTGCATTATGTAATGATTTTGGTAGCTACATACTTTCAAGTGCTTCTATAGGTGGTGGGGCAACTACGGGGCTGTGGACTATTACACAACCAACCGGTGGTGATGGAGTAGTTAATCCAGCAACAGCAACATCAAACCCGGAAAGTGCTAGTTTTTCTGCAACAGTACCGGGCGATTATATATTAACATTAACAACAAACACGGATACTCCATGTCCTGTAATTTCCGATACCGTTACAATAACGGTAGATGAAGCTCCTACTGCAAGTGTGGGTACAGAGAAAGCAGCTACGATTTGCTCAAATGAGATGTATCAATTTACAGATGGTACTTCCTCAATAGGAGGAACTCCGTCAGATGTAATCAGTTGGTCAACTAGTGGAAATGGAGTTTTTAGCAGTCTCACCGCTGAAAATCCAGCGTATACACCAAGTGCTGATGATATTGCGGCGACTACAATAACCCTAACTAAGACAGTGACTGGAACTGGTGGCTGTGGAGCAACAACTGCATCAGATACCTTTACCCTTTCAATAAGTGAAGAGCCTACTGTTGAAGCAGGAAATCCAGTTACTTTGTGTATTGATTTTGGTACTTATCAACTCTCAGGTGCTTCCATAGGTGGAGGTGCTACAACGGGGATATGGGCCGTAACTACAAATGCAGGTGATGGAGCTGTTACGCCCGCTACAGCTACGACATCTCCAGAAACAGCAAGCTTTACGGCAACAATTGCAGGTGTTTATACATTAACATTAACTACAGATGCCGCATCACCTTGTACACCTGTTGAAGATACAGTCGTAATTACTGTAGTTGAACCGCAACTCAATACTGTTCAAAATCTTATAGGATGTGCAGTGCCTGGTACTGTGCTTAATGCAAATGACGGAGTTACTTTTGATACTAATATTTCGGTTAGTTGGTTTACATCTTCTACTGGGGGAAGTCCAATATCTGGACAGCCAGAATTAAACGTAGCTGGTACAATATCATATTTTGCTGAAATTTCAGATTCGAGTATTCCTTGTACAAACCCAATAAGAGAAGAGGTAGTCCTTACATTAGTAGACCCTCCATTTCCAAACTTTATTGAAACGGTATGTTCTGGAGAAGTCCTAAATATTGGAGTTGCATCTGTTTCTCCATCTTATACAGTAGTTTCTTCTGACCAATTGAATGTTCCTGCTGGTGCTGATCGACCAATTCCATCAGCTACAAATATTACCGATACATATGTAAATAGAACAGCAAGTGATGTAATTATTACTTATACCCTAACGGTGAGTGATCCTACAGCTTGCCAAGGTGAAGTGTTTGATGTGGTCGTTACCATTTCTCCAGAACCTGTAATTTCAAATACGTTGGATACGGCTGTATGTAGTGATAATTCTATTGGGGTAGTTTTAGATGTATTAAGTACAAGTACCGCTGCTGCTACATATAGGCTTGTAAGTGTTACTCCAGATGTTGGATTAATTGCTAGTGGCTCAAATGCTACAACTGCAAATGGCTTAGCGGCAGATGCTATTCAAAATGACATTTTTTCAAATAATACGGGTACTTCCTTGAATGTTGAATATGTTGTGGAGCCAACATCTTCAGCTGGCTGCGTTGGAGCTCTTGAGACAATAATTATAACTATAGAACCTGCACCTATGGTTGATGCAGGCCCTGCAACAGCAAGTATATGTTCGGATGAGATGTATACAGTCGTGGGAAGTACATCAGCAAATGGAACAATATCTTGGACTACAAGCGGGACAGGAACTTTTAACAATACAACTGCCGAGAATCCTGTATATACAGCAAGCGCCCAAGATATTACTTCTGGAGAGGTGACCTTAACTAAAACCGTTACAGGTACAGGCGTTTGTATCTCTAATTCAGTCTCAGATACCACCGTTCTTACTATTAGCGAACTTCCTACAGTAAATGCAGGTACCGATGTGATATTATGTTCTGACAATGGTGCTTATACGTTAAGCGGGGCATCAATTGGAGGAGGAGCTACAACAGGAGTTTGGGCTATAACGTCTCAACCAGGAACAGATGGAATGCTATCTGATAATAAACCTACTGCAAATCCATCTGATGTAAGCTTGACGGCTACTACACCAGGTGTGTATATCTTAACATTAACTACAAATTTCACCGCTCCATGCGAAGCGGAATTTGATAGCGTGATAATAACGATAGAAGCTGAGCCAACAGTTGACGCTGGTCCTACTGCAGCAATTATATGCTCTGATGAGATGTACAATGTTATGGGTAGTACCTCGACTAATGGTACAATTACTTGGAGCACAAGTGGAACAGGGACTTTTAATAATAATAGTGCCGAAAATCCAATCTACACTGTAAGTACGCAAGATGTAACCGCCGGAGTAGTAACATTAACAAAAACAGTTACGGGAACTGGAGCTTGTGCTTCAAGCTCTGTATCTGACGATACTGTTCTAACTATTAGTGAAGAGCCAACTGTAAATGCAGGAGAAGATGCTACATTATGTTCAGATTTTGGTGTTTACACGCTAAGCGATGCTACAATAGGTGGCGGAGCTACTATGGGAACTTGGTCACTAACGACAAGTCCTGCAACAGGGGATGGAGCATTAAGCACAACTGTAGCAACAGCTAATCCAGAAGCGGTGACTTTTACAGCTACAGTGTCTGGAGATTATATACTTACATTAACGACTAACTTTGCAACACCTTGTGTAGCAGCTACAGATATGGTGACAATCACTATTGAAGAAGCTCCTACAAGTGACGCAGGACCAGATACAGCTGCTATTTGCTCTGACGAAATGTACACAGTTACAGGTGGAACATCTTCTAATGGAACTATATTATGGACAACTAGTGGATCGGGATCATTTTCAAATACAACAATAGATAATCCTGTTTATACGCCAAGTGCTTTAGATATTTCATCTACAAACATAACGTTAACAAAAACAGTTACTGGTGCTTCATCATGTAATGCAGCAGTAGATACTGTAGCGTTAACTATAAATGAAGAACCAACAGTTGATGCTGGTAGTGATGTTACTTTATGTATTGATTTTGGTACACATCAATTAGCAGATGCTAGTATAAATGGAGGAGCGACAACAGGTACTTGGACAGTAAGTACAAATCCTGGAGATGGGGCTGTTACACCTAATACAGCTACTTCTTCTCCTGACACTGCCAATTTTACAGCAACTACAGCCGGAACGTATGTGTTAACATTAACTACAGATGCAGCTGCTCCTTGTATGTCTGCTTCAGATACGGTAACCATAATTGTTGTTGAACCACAGTTAAATACTATACAAGATTTAATAGGTTGCGCAATAGCTGGAACAGTGCTTAATGCAAACAATGCTATAGATTCTGATCCAAACATATCAGTTGATTGGTATACTACAGCGACTGGAGGAAGTCCAATAGCTGGTGAGCCTGAACTTACTGCTGCAGGATCAATATCTTATTTTGCTGAAATTTCAGATTCGAGTATTCCGTGTACTAACCCTGTAAGAGAAGAAGTGGTCCTTACATTAGTAGATCCTCCGTTTCCTGATTTTGCTGAAGCAGTATGTTCTGGAGAAGAAGTGAATATTGGAATTTCATCAATTTCAGCATCTTATACGGTAGTGTCATCGGATGAATTGAACGTGCCTGCAGGGCTTAATAGACCAACTGCTTCTGCAGCAAATATTATTGATACCTATGTTAATAGAACAGCAAGTAATGTGACTATTACATATACTTTAACCGTGAGTGAACCGATGGCTTGTGAAGGTGCACAATTCGATGTCGTGGTAACGGTTTCTCCTGAGCCTGTAGTTTCAAATATATTAGATGAAACAGTTTGTAGTGATATTGCTATTGGAGTAACATTAGACGTCGCATCTACAAGTACTCCCGCTGCTTCGTATAGACTTGTAAGTATTACACCTCAAGCAGGCTTAGTTGCTGGAGGATCTAATGCTGTAATTACAACAGGCTTAGCAGCAAATGCTATAGAAAATGATATCTTTACTAATACGACTACTACACCACTTTCCGTTGTCTATAATGTTGAAGCTACGTCATCGGCAGGATGTGTTGGGCAACCTGAGGCTATAACAGTAACCATAGATCCGTTACCAATGGTAAGCGTTGGTACAGATAAAACAGCTGCAGTGTGTTCTGAAGATATGTTCATATTTACAGATGGTACATCCTTTGGAGGTGCAATTAATTGGACAACAAGCGGATCTGGAGTGTTTACTAATACAACAATAGATAATCCAGTATATACGCCTGGTACTTCAGACGTTTCTGCAGGTACGGTAACATTAACAAAAACAGTGACTGGTGCAGGATCTTGTGCGAGTACGTCGGTTAGAGATGAATTTACTTTAATAATTAATGAAGAGCCAACGGTTGAAGCGGGTGAAAATGTTACGCTATGTAATGATTTTGGAAGCTATACGCTAGTAGGTTCAAGTTTTGGAGGAGGTGCTACAGAAGCGACTTGGTCATTTACAACGAATAGCGGAAACGGCGATTTAAGTCCGGTAACGCCAATTACAAATCCAGAAACAGCAGTTTTTACTGCTACTGATCCTGGAATTTATGTATTAACACTAACAACAAATAATATAGCACCTTGTTTTGCAGCGACCGATTCAGTAACGATTACTGTAGAAGCAGCACCAACAAGCGAAGCAGGTCCAGCAGTAGCTATCATTTGTTCTAATGAGATGTATACGGTTATAGGAGGATCTTCTTCGAATGGCTCTATACTATGGACAACTAGTGGATCGGGAGCCTTCTCAGATACTACGATTGACAGTCCTATATATACACCAAGTGAATTAGACGCAACAGCATCGACAGTAACCTTAATAAAAACAGTAACAGGAATTGGGGTTTGTAATGAATCTAAAGCTACTGATACAGTAGAACTTACTATCAGCGAAGAGCCAACGGTGGAAGCTGGAGCAGCTTCTTCTTTATGTTCAGATAATGGCGCATATACATTAAGTGATGCTACTATCGGTGGCGGAGCGACTATGGGAACTTGGTCACTAACGACAAGTCCTGCAGGTGGTGATGGAGCATTAAGCTCTACTGCTGCAACAGCTACTCCTGAGACAGTAACTTTTACAGCTACGGTACCTGGAGATTACATACTGACATTAACAAGTGACTTTACTGCACCTTGTGTTGCTGTAACAGATACGGTAACCATTACTGTGGAAGATGAGCCAACAGTAGCAGTAGCATCACCAACGGCGACTATTTGTTTTGATGATATGTTTACGGTTGCTGGAAGTACTTCTACCAACGGAACAATAGCTTGGACGACTAGTGGATCTGGTTCATTCTCAGATAACACGATTGACAATCCTGTTTATACAGCAAGCGCACTTGACGTGGATGCTGGAGTAGTAACACTTACAAAGACAGTAACTGGAACAGGAGCTTGTGCTTCGAGTAAAGTTACTGCCTCAATAGCATTAACAATCAGTGAAGAGCCAACGGTAGAAGCTGGAGCAGCTACTTCTTTATGTTCGGATAATGGTGCATATACTTTAATTGATGCTACCATCGGTGGCGGAGCTACTATGGGAACTTGGTCGCTTACGACCAGTCCTGCAGGTGGTGATGGAGCTTTAAGTTCTACAGCAGCAACCGCTACTCCTGAAACTGTAACTTTTACAGCTACGGTACCTGGAGATTACATACTGACATTAACAAGTGACTTTACTGCACCTTGTGTTGCTGCAACAGATACGGTAACCATTACTGTGGAAGATGAACCAACAGTTGACGCAGGACCAGCTACAGCTGAAATCTGTGAAGATGAAATGTATACAGTTGTAGGCGGTTTGTCTACAAACGGAACAATTGCTTGGACTACAAGTGGAACTGGTAATTTTTCAAGTACAACAGTTGATAACCCAATCTATACTCCAAGTACTTTAGATATTAATTCGGGATCAGTAACGCTTACTAAAACTCTTACGGGATTAGGTGCTTGTTCTTCTTCAATAGTTTCTGATACTACAGTGCTTACAATTAATTTACTGCCAACTCCAACAATTACAGCTCCATCTAATGTTTGTACAGGAGAGCCAGCACTAGATCTGACTACTGTAGTTTCTCCTGCTTTTGCAACTGGAGGAATAGGAACAACTATTACTATAGATGGTGTAGCAAATACAACCTTTGATCCAGCGATTGAAACTCCTGGACCACACACAATAGAATATACTTTCGTAGACGCTGTTACTGGATGTACAAATTCAGTTACAACTTCGATTATTGCTTGTGCTCCATCACTCGACCTTGTAAAAACAAGCGCTTATGCAGATACCAATGGTGATGGAGTGGTAAGTCCTGGAGATATGATTGCTTATACCTTTGTGGTAACAAACACAGGTAATGTAACGGTAACATCGATTGATGTGACAGATACTAATTTGACGCCAAGTTTAGTAGGTACGATTGCGAATTTAGCTCCAATGGCCAACCAAACACTAACGGCTAGTTATACCATTACTCAGGCAGATGTAAATGCTGGGCAGGTAATCAATGAAGCAGTTGCTTCTGGTGAGGATACTAACGGGAATACGGTAAGTGATGATTCTGATTCTGGTAACCCAGCAGATGATTCTGGAGCTGGTGATGATGATACGGTAACTCCGCTACCATCTTCTTCAGAGCTTACTCTTGTTAAGAGTTCAACTTTTGATGCGGCTACTAATAGTATTACCTATACATATATCGTTGAGAATACTGGTAACACTACAGTAAATGATATAACAATTGCAGAGACTACATTTACAGGTACAGGAACAACACCAACACCAGTTTATTCGGCTGGAGGTTTTGACTTGGATGGCGATGCAGATGCTTTTGATGCTAAACCTGGAGATGTGCTACAGTTTACTGCTACTTATGTATTAACTCAAGCAGATATTGATGCTGGAGTTGTAGATAATGAAGCGCTTGCTAGCGGAACAGATCCAGCTGGAACAACAGTAACAGATGCTTCTGATTCTGGTAATGCTGCAGATGATACTGGAGCTGGAGATGATACGACTAGTACTCCAATCCCTGCAATGCCAATGATGGAGCTTGTAAAATCAAGTACGTATGTAGATAATGCACCTGCCGGACTTACAGTGGGAGACCAAATAGATTATACCTACACGGTTGAAAATACAGGAAATGTAACTGCCAATGATGTTGCTGTAACGGAGACTAGCTTCTCAGGAACTGGAACGACACCTACACCATTATACCAAATGGGTGGTGGAGATCTTGATGGCGACGGTGATGCATTTGATGCAGCACCTGGAGATATCCTAACATTTACTGCGAGCTATATCTTAACACAAGATGATATCAACACTGGAACGGTAGTAAATGAGGCAACAGCTTCGGCAACAGATCCAAGTGGTAATCCAGTAACAGATGCTTCAGATTCTGGTAACGCTGGAGATGATACTGGAGCTGATGATGATGCTACTGTGACGCCACTTCCTGTGGAGAGTGAGATAGCTTTCGCGAAAGCGGTATCGGCACTTACAGATACCAACGGCGATGGTTTATTAGGAGCAGGAGATCAAGTGACTTATACCTTTACAGTAACAAATACTGGAAGTACAACGGTTAGTAATCTTACTGTAAACGATGCGACGATAGGTCTTAGTAATGCAGTGGTAACGCCATCTACATTACAACCTACGGAGATGGGAAGTGTAACAGCAACCTATATCTTAACGTTAGCCGATGTAAATGCTGGAAATGTAGAAAACACAGCAACGGCAACAGGAACGGATCCAAATGGAGCAGCTATAACCGATGTATCTGATAGTACAAATCCTAATGATGACGAAGGTCAACCAGGAAACTCAGATGCAGATGCAGATGATACGAATGATCCAACGAACTTACCAATACCTGCAACACCTGCACTCGACCTTGTAAAAACAAGTGCTTATGCAGATACCAATGGTGATGGTGTGGTAAGTCCTGGAGATATGATTGCTTACACTTTTGTGGTGACTAACACAGGTAATGTAACGGTGACATCAATTGATGTAACAGACACTAATTTGACGCCAAGTTTAGTTGGTACGATTGCGAGTCTAGCTCCAATGGCCAACCAAACACTAACGGCTAGTTATACCATTACTCAGGCAGATGTAAATGCAGGAGAGGTAATCAATGAAGCAGTTGCTTCTGGTGAGGATCCAAATGGAAATACGGTAAGTGATGATTCTGATTCTGGTAATCCAGCAGATGATTCTGGAGCTGGTGATGATGATACGGTAACCCCGCTACCATCTTCTTCAGAGCTTACTCTTGTTAAGAGTTCAACTTTTGATGCAGCTACTAATAGTATTACCTATACATATATCGTTGAGAATACTGGTAACACTACTGTAAATGACATTACAATTGCAGAGACTACATTTACAGGTACAGGAACAACACCAACACCAGTTTATTCGGCTGGAGGTTTTGATCTAGATGGTGATGCAGATGCTTTTGATGCAAATCCTGGAGATGTGCTACAGTTTACTGCTACTTATGTATTAACTCAAGCAGATATTGATGCTGGAGTTGTAGACAACGAAGCGCTTGCTAGCGGAACAGATCCAGCAGGAACAACAGTAACAGATGCTTCTGATTCTGGTAATGCTGCAGATGATACTGGAGCTGGAGATGATACGACTAGTACTCCAATCCCTGCAATGCCAATGATGGAGCTTGTAAAATCAAGTACGTATGTAGATAATGCACCTGCCGGACTTACAGTGGGAGACCAAATAGATTATATATACACGGTTGAAAATACAGGAAATGTAACTGCCAATGATGTTGCTGTAACAGAGACTAGCTTCTCAGGAACTGGAACGACACCTACACCATTATACCAAATGGGTGGTGGAGATCTTGATGGTGATGGTGATGCATTTGATGCAGCGCCTGGCGATGTACTTACTTTTACTGCGAGCTATATCTTAACACAAGATGATATAAACGCTGGAACTGTAGTAAATGAGGCAACAGCTTCGGCAACAGATCCAAGTGGTAACCCAGTAACAGATGCTTCTGATTCTGGTAACGCTGCAGATGATACTGGAGCTGATGATGATGCTACTGTGACGCCACTTCCTGTGGTGAGTGAGATAGCTTTCGCGAAAGCGGTATCGGCACTTACAGATACCAACGGCGATGGTTTATTAGGAGCAGGAGATCAAGTGACTTATACCTTTACAGTAACAAATACTGGAAGTACAACGGTTAGTAATCTTACTGTAAACGATGCGACGATAGGTCTTAGTAATGCAGTGGTAACGCCATCTACATTACAACCTACGGAGATGGGAAGTGTAACAGCCAACTATATCTTAACTCAGGCCGATGTAAATGCTGGAAATGTAGAAAACACAGCAACGGCAACAGGAACAGATCCAAATGGAGCAGCTGTAACCGATGTGTCTGATAGTACAAATCCTAATGATGACGAAGGTCAACCAGGAAACTCAGATGCAGATGCAGATGATACGAATGACCCAACAAACTTACCAATACCTGCAACACCATCACTCGATCTTGTAAAAACAAGTGCTTATGCAGATACCAATGGTGATGGTGTGGTAAGTCCTGGAGATATGATTGCTTACACTTTTGTGGTGACTAACACAGGTAATGTAACGGTGACATCAATTGATGTAACAGACACTAATTTGACGCCAAGTTTAGTTGGTACGATTGCGAGTCTAGCTCCAATGGCCAACCAAACACTAACGGCTAGTTATACCATTACTCAGGCAGATGTAAATGCAGGAGAGGTAATCAATGAAGCAGTTGCTTCTGGTGAGGATCCAAATGGAAATACGGTAAGTGATGATTCTGATTCTGGTAATCCAGCAGATGATTCTGGAGCTGGTGATGATGATACGGTAACCCCGCTACCATCTTCTTCAGAGCTTACTCTTGTTAAGAGTTCAACTTTTGATGCAGCTACTAATAGTATTACCTATACATATATCGTTGAGAATACTGGTAACACTACTGTAAATGACATTACAATTGCAGAGACTACATTTACAGGTACAGGAACAACACCAACACCAGTTTATTCGGCTGGAGGTTTTGATCTAGATGGTGATGCAGATGCTTTTGATGCAAATCCTGGAGATGTGTTGCAGTTTACTGCTACTTATGTATTAACTCAAGCAGATATTGATGCTGGAGTTGTAGACAACGAAGCGCTTGCTAGCGGAACAGATCCAGCAGGAGCAGCAGTAACAGATGCTTCTGATTCTGGTAATGCTGCAGATGATACTGGAGCTGGAGATGATACGACTAGTACTCCAATCCCTGCAATGCCAATGATGGAGCTTGTAAAATCAAGTACGTATGTAGATAATGCACCTGCCGGACTTACAGTAGGAGACCAAATAGATTATATATACACTGTTGAAAACACCGGAAATGTAACTGCCAATGATGTGACGGTAACAGAGACTAGCTTCTCAGGAACTGGAACGACACCTACACCATTATACCAAATGGGTGGTGGAGATCTTGACGGTGATGGTGATGCATTTGATGCAGCGCCTGGCGATGTACTTACTTTTACTGCGAGCTATATCTTAACACAAGATGACATCAACGCTGGAACGGTAGTAAATGAGGCAACAGCTTCGGCAACAGATCCAAGTGGTGACCCAGTAACAGATGCTTCTGATTCTGGTAACGCTGGAGATGATACTGGAGCAAATAATGATCCAACCAACACAAGTTTACCAGTTGTGAGTGAGATTGCTTTCGCGAAAGCGGTATCGGCACTTACAGATACCAACGGCGATGGTTTATTAGGAGCAGGAGATCAAGTGACTTATACCTTTACAGTAGCAAATACTGGAAGTACAACAGTTAGTAATCTTACAGTAAACGATGCGACGATAGGTCTTAGTAATGCAGTGGTAACCCCATCTACATTACAACCTACGGAGATGGGAAGTGTAACAGCAACCTATATCTTAACGTTAGCCGATGTAAATGCTGGAAATGTAGAAAACACAGCAACGGCAACAGGAACGGATCCAAATGGAGCAGCTATAACCGATGTATCTGATAGTACAAATCCTAATGATGACGAAGGTCAACCAGGAAACTCAGATGCAGATGCAGATGATACGAATGATCCAACGAACTTACCAATACCTGCAACACCTGCACTCGACCTTGTAAAAACAAGCGCTTATGCAGATACGAATGGTGATGGAGTGGTAAGTCCTGGAGATATGATTGCTTATACCTTTGTGGTAACAAACACAGGTAATGTAACGGTAACATCGATTGATGTGACAGATACTAATTTGACGCCAAGTTTAGTAGGTACGATTGCGAATTTAGCTCCAATGGCCAACCAAACACTAACGGCTAGTTATACCATTACTCAGGCAGATGTAAATGCTGGGCAGGTAATCAATGAAGCAGTTGCTTCTGGTGAGGATCCTAACGGGAATACGGTAAGTGATGATTCTGATTCTGGTAACCCAGCAGATGATTCTGGAGCTGGTGATGATGATACGGTAACTCCGCTACCATCTTCTTCAGAGCTTACTCTTGTTAAGAGTTCAACTTTTGATGCGGCTACTAATAGTATTACCTATACATATATCGTTGAGAATACTGGTAACACTACAGTAAATGATATAACAATTGCAGAGACTACATTTACAGGTACAGGAACAACACCAACACCAGTTTATTCGGCTGGAGGTTTTGACTTGGATGGCGATGCAGATGCTTTTGATGCTAAACCTGGAGATGTGCTACAGTTTACTGCTACTTATGTATTAACTCAAGCAGATATTGATGCTGGAGTTGTAGATAATGAAGCGCTTGCTAGCGGAACAGATCCAGCTGGAACAACAGTAACAGATGCTTCTGATTCTGGTAATGCTGCAGATGATACTGGAGCTGGAGATGATACGACTAGTACTCCAATCCCTGCAATGCCAATGATGGAGCTTGTAAAATCAAGTACGTATGTAGATAATGCACCTGCCGGACTTACAGTGGGAGACCAAATAGATTATACCTACACGGTTGAAAATACAGGAAATGTAACTGCCAATGATGTTGCTGTAACGGAGACTAGCTTCTCAGGAACTGGAACGACACCTACACCATTATACCAAATGGGTGGTGGAGATCTTGATGGCGACGGTGATGCATTTGATGCAGCACCTGGAGATATCCTAACATTTACTGCGAGCTATATCTTAACACAAGATGATATCAACACTGGAACGGTAGTAAATGAGGCAACAGCTTCGGCAACAGATCCAAGTGGTAATCCAGTAACAGATGCTTCAGATTCTGGTAACGCTGGAGATGATACTGGAGCTGATGATGATGCTACTGTGACGCCACTTCCTGTGGAGAGTGAGATTGCTTTCGCGAAAGCGGTATCGGCACTTACAGATACCAACGGCGATGGTTTATTAGGAGCAGGAGATCAAGTGACTTATACCTTTACAGTAGCAAATACTGGAAGTACAACAGTTAGTAATCTTACAGTAAACGATGCGACGATAGGTCTTAGTAATGCAGTGGTAACCCCATCTACATTACAACCTACGGAGATGGGAAGTGTAACAGCAACCTATATCTTAACGTTAGCCGATGTAAATGCTGGAAATGTAGAAAACACAGCAACGGCAACAGGAACGGATCCAAATGGAGCAGCTGTAACCGATGTGTCTGATAGTACAAATCCTAATGATGACGAAGGTCAACCAGGAAACTCAGATGCAGATGCAGATAATACGAATGATCCAACAAACTTGCCAATACCTGCAACACCTGCACTCGACCTTGTAAAAACAAGTGCTTATGCAGATACCAATGGTGATGGAGTGGTAAGCCCTGGAGATATGATTGCTTATACCTTTGTGGTAACAAACACGGGTAATGTAACAGTAACATCGATTGATGTGACAGATACTAATTTGACGCCAAGTTTAGTAGGTACGATTGCGAGTTTAGCTCCGATGGCCAACCAAACACTAACGGCTAGTTATACCATTACTCAGGCAGATGTAAATGCTGGGCAGGTAATCAATGAAGCAGTTGCTTCTGGTGAGGATCCAAATGGAAATACGGTAAGTGATGATTCTGATTCTGGTAACCCAGCAGATGATTCTGGAGCTGGTGATGATGACACGGTAACTCCGCTACCATCTTCTTCAGAGCTTACTCTTGTTAAGAGTTCAACTTTTGATGCAGCTACTAATAGTATTACCTATACATATATCGTTGAGAATACTGGTAATACTACAGTAAATGATATCACAATTGCAGAGACTACATTTACAGGTACAGGAACAACACCAACGCCAGTTTATTCGGCTGGAGGTTTTGATCTAGATGGTGATGCAGATGCTTTTGATGCTAAACCTGGAGATGTGTTGCAGTTTACTGCTACTTATGTATTAACTCAAGCAGATATTGATGCTGGAGTTGTAGATAATGAAGCGCTTGCTAGCGGAACAGATCCAGCAGGAACAACAGTAACAGATGCTTCTGATTCTGGTAATGCTGCAGATGATACTGGAGCTGGTGATGATACAACTAGTACTCCAATCCCTGCAATGCCAATGATTGAGCTTGTAAAATCAAGTACGTATGTAGATAATGCACCTGCTGGACTTACAGTAGGAGACCAAATAGATTATATATACACGGTTGAAAATACAGGAAATGTAACTGCCAATGATGTTGCTGTAACGGAGACTAGCTTCTCAGGAACTGGAACAACACCTACACCATTATACCAAATGGGTGGTGGAGATCTTGATGGCGACGGTGATGCATTTGATGCAGCACCTGGAGATATACTCACATTTACTGCGAGCTATATCTTAACACAAGATGATATCAACACTGGGACGGTAGTGAACGAAGCAACAGCTTCGGCAACAGATCCAAGTGGTAACCCAGTAACAGATGCTTCTGATTCTGGTAATGCTGCTGACGATACTGGAGCTGATGATGATGCTACTGTAACACCACTTCCTGTGGTGAGTGAGATAGCTTTCGCGAAAGCGGTATCGGCACTTACAGATACCAACGGCGATGGTTTATTAGGAGCAGGAGATCAAGTAACTTATACCTTTACAGTAACAAATACTGGAAGTACAACAGTTAGTAATCTTACAGTAAACGATGCGACGATAGGTCTTAGTAATGCAGTGGTAACCCCATCTACATTACAACCTACGGAGATGGGAAGTGTAACAGCCAACTATATCTTAACTCAGGCCGATGTAAATGCTGGGAATGTAGAAAACACAGCAACGGCAACAGGAACAGATCCAAATGGAGCTGCTGTAACCGATGTGTCTGATAGTACGAATCCTAATGATGACGAAGGTCAACCAGGAAACTCAGATGCAGATGCAGATAACACGAATGATCCAACAAACTTACCAATACCTGCAACGCCTGCACTTGCACTTGTAAAGACTAGTGCTTATGCAGATACGAATGGAGACGGTGTGGTAAGTCCTGGAGATATGATTGCTTACACTTTTGTGGTGACTAACACAGGTAATGTAACGGTAACATCGATTGATGTAACAGATACTAATTTGACTCCAAGTTTAGTGGGTACGATTGCGAGTTTAGCTCCAATGGCCAACCAAACACTAACGGCTAGTTATACCATTACTCAGGCAGATGTAAATGCAGGAGAGGTAGTCAATGAAGCAGTTGCCTCTGGTGAGGATCCTAACGGGAATACGGTAAGTGACGATTCTGATTCTGGTAACCCAGCAGATGATTCTGGAGCTGGTGATGATGATACGGTAACTCCGCTACCATCTTCTTCAGAGCTTACTCTTGTTAAGAGTTCAAGTATAGACATTGCGTCAAATACAATTACTTACACATACACTGTAGAGAATACTGGGAATGTAGCAGTATTTGATATAGTACTTGTTGAAACGGCCTTCTCAGGAACTGGTGCTACGCCTGTACCTGTATATACAGGAGGTGGAGTTGATTTAGATGGTGATGCAGATGCCTTTGATGCAAATCCAGGAGATATGCTCTTCTTTACAGCTAGCTATTTGCTAACGCAAATTGATATTGATGCTGGAGTAGTTACAAATCAAGCTGAAGCAAATGGTACATCTCCAAATGGAACGACAGTATCTGATGAGTCTGATTCTGGTAACGATGGTGATAATACTGGTAATGATAATGATCCTACTAATACATTTATACCTCAAGATGCAAGTATGAATCTTGATAAGGTTGGAGTTCTTGACGATGGAGGTGATGGATTACAAGCTGGTGATATTATTACATATACATTTACTCTAACGAATACTGGAACGACAACAGTTACAAATCCAGTACTTACAGATCAATTACTTGGAGGTGTTATTGCAGGTCCTGATTCGGGAGATGTAAGTAACGTGTCTGTTCTTGATGTGGATGAAGTGTGGATTTACACAGCGACCTATGCACTTACTCAAGATGATGTAGATGCTGGGATGGTGATCAATACTGCAACAATTGCTGGTACAGCTCCTGATGGTAAGCCTGTAGTAGACACATCTGATGATCCGAACGATAACACTAACGTTGATCCTAATGCAGATGGTAACCCTGATGACCCAACAATTGTTGATTTCGGATGTATGCCTAATATATCTCTGTTTAAAGAAGATATCGCATTTAGTGGTGACGTTACAAACCCAGTCCCAGGTGATATCATAACGTTCCAATTTACAGCGGTAAACACAGGGAATATTACACTTTTAAATGCGGAAATATTTGACGCGCTGCTAGGTGGTTTCGTTGGTGAATTTGAAGAAATATTAGTTGGACAATCTCTAACAACCACACAAACATATACTATCACACAAGATGATATTGATACAGGTTATGTGCTCAATACTGCATTTATTGTTGCAGACCCCGTGGGAGCAGATTGTGATGAAGTAAGAGATGTTTCTCATGATAGAGACTTTGCAACAAGTGGAGTTGATTCTGATGGAGATGGTGATCCTTCTAATGATGTTCTAGTAGATTCTGATGGAGATGGAGATCCTGATAACGATACGGAAGTATTCTTACAGCAAAATCCAGTAATTGTTATAACTAAAACGTTCGTTTATTTAGACACAAATGGTAATGGCTCTATAGACTTGGGTGATCAATTACAGTATAACTTTGTCGTAGTTAATAACGGAAACGTTACTATTACAGACGTTGTTGTAAATGATCCATTATTAGGTGGTATTGTTGGAGTGATTGATGTACTCACACCTTCTGATACAGGTAATGTAACTGCTACTTATAACTTAACACAGGCGGATATTGATACAGGAAGTGTTACTAATACAGCTACGGCTATTGGTAATGATCCATTTGATAACGATGTTACCTCTACAGATACAGTTGTATTTGATATAGATGATATGGGAGGTATTACTTTAATAAAAGCAGCCCAGCTACAAGACACGAACAATAGTAACACCGTTGATGTGGGAGATGAAATCTTGTACACATTTACAGTTACTAATACTGGGAATGTAACAGTCACTAATGTTGAAATAAACGATAGTACAATCGGAGTAAGTAACCTACCTATTGTGCCTAGTACATTGCAGCCTGGAGAAAGTGGAATTGCAGTAGCTGCATATGTCCTTACACTAGATGATATCATGGTAGGAATGATTATAAACTCGGCAGAAGCAAGTGCGATAGATGCAATGGGGCAGACGCTTACGGATGTGTCAGATAGTGCTAATCCTGCAGACGATACAGGAGCGGGAGATGATCCTACGGTAACAATGTTTGAAGTAGCTAATATTTCTTTACAGAAAATGGGAGAATATATTGATACCAACCTCAATAATATAGTAGATCAAGGTGACCGTATTGATTACATGTTTACTGTGACAAATACAGGTAACACACCATTGTTTGACGTAAGTGTCGACGATAGCTTAGTAGAGGTAGATGGAGGTCCAATTGATCTCGCAATAGGGGAGACTGACAGTTCTACATTCAGCGCTAGTTACGTTCTTACTAATGAGGATGTGGCCAACGGAAGTGTTTTAAACACAGCTACTGTAACTGCAAGAACTGCAAATGGAGCCATTGTAACAGATGTTTCGGATGATCCTACAAACTCTACAGATAATGATGAGAATAATGATGGTGAACCAGATGATCCTACTATTACAGTATTGGATGTAGAACAAGATTTGGAAATATTCAATGAAATTTCTCCAAATGGCGATGGTGTAAATGAAACCTTTGTTATTCAAGGATTACAAAATTATCCTAACAATGTTCTTCGCATTTATAACAGATGGGGTAATGTTGTTTTTGAAGAAGCAAACTATCAAAATAACTTTGATGGTACTTCAAATGGTCGAGCAACCGTTGAAAGAGGTGAGAAACTGCCAGTAGGAACATATTATTATCTTTTAGACCTTAATGATGGAAGTTCAGGTCGTGCAGGATGGTTATATATAAACAGATAATTTAAGGTGTATAAGCACTAAAAATAAAAAGTATGAATGTAAAGCTTAGAGTATTAATAGTGGGTTTAGTAGGTCTATCCTTCCAAACGCTATTTGCGCAGCAAGATCCCCAGTTTACACAATATATGTACAATACATTGAGTGTAAATCCAGCATATGCTGGATCTAGAGGTCATGCTTCTGCGATTGGGGTATTGAGATCGCAATGGGTTGGTCTTGATGGAGCTCCAAGGACGCAGACTTTTTCCTTAGACACTCCAATTGGTGAACATGTAGGTCTTGGTCTGGCAATAGCAAATGATGAACTTGGTCCTTCTAAGGAAACGTATCTAGATCTTAATTTTTCATATACGATAATGACTTCAGACACTCGTAAGCTTTCATTTGGGTTAAAAGGAGGTGGGCGTTTCTTAGATATTGATTTTTCTAAGGGTAATGCTCAAAGTCAAGATGTCCTTTTCCAAAACAATGTGAGCGAATTTTTACCTACTCTAGGAGCAGGTGTCTACTGGCATAATGATCGTAACTATCTTGGGTTCTCAATCCCAAATTTATTTACAGATCAAACCTATGATGATATACAGCAAACTGTAGCTGCCGAAAGACTTCACTTATTTATAATAGGAGGTATTGTCACAGATCTTAGTAGTACGACAAAATTTAAACCAGCTTTCCTAGTAAAGAGTGTTACAGGAGCTCCGCTTATTGTGGATTTATCTGCAAATTTTATGTTCTATGAAAAGTTAAGATTAGGGCTTTCTTATAGATGGGATGATTCTGTAAGTGGTCTTGCTGGATTCCAAATAACACCACAGCTACTGGTGGGGTATTCTTATGATTATACCACTACTGAATTACAGCGATTTAATACTGGAAGCCATGAGATTACAATGAGATTTGATCTTATCTCAAAAACGAAGAAAATTAAATCACCTCGTTTCTTTTAAATTATAAATAATGACAAAGAATATTACGATACTTCTGCTACTTTTTTCTGTCTCTCTCTTTGCACAGAAAACATATAAAAACGCAGATAAGCTATTTGAACAAATGCGCTATGTTGAAGCGGCAGCTGTTTATGAGAAAGCAATAGACAGAGGAGATAATTCTATGGTTCTTCTGCAGAAGGCTGGAGATTCATATTACTTCAATACTGATATGGAGGAAGCTTATAAGTGGTATGATCTGCTTGTGAGTCAATATAGAGATGAAGTCGATGCTGAGTATTTATTTCGATTTGCACATACACTTCAAGGTATTGGTGATAATAAAGCGGCAAAAAAATGGATGAAAGCTTTCGCGAAAGCGTCAACTAAAAATGATAAACGTATTGATGATTATGCCCAGAAAGAGCGTACTCTGGCAGATGTGCTAGCGATTCCTGCGCAATTTGAACTTAAAAACTTATCAATAAATACAGCGTATTCAGACTTTGGACCTGCATATTATGGAAATAAACTTGTGTACTCATCTGCTGTGGATACGTCTTATTATATCAAAAGAAGGTATCATTGGAACGATCAGCCATTTTTAGATTTTTATATAGGCCAGATTAATGCTGCCGAAAATGAAGTAAAAAGAGAAAAAATATTTTCTAAGGTTATAAATACAAAATATCACGAGGCTACCATTGCTTTTACTAATGATGGTAATCGTATTTACTTTACTAGAAATAACTATGATGGAGATTTGAAAAGAGGAGAGGATGGAATTAGCCATCTTAAATTATATACTGCGGTTAGGAATGACAGTCTAGATAGAAAGGACGACTGGAGTGATGTGCGTGAACTGCCATTTAATAGTAAGGATTACTCTACGGGTCATCCTACGCTTAGTGAAGATGGTAGTAAACTTTATTTTGTGTCAGACATGCCAGGTACAATAGGCGCTACAGATATATTTGTAGTAGATATATTGGGGGATAATACATATTCTACACCTCGAAATCTAGGCCCTAAAGTGAATACATCAGGAAGAGAAATGTTTCCTTTTATTGCAAAGGGAGTGATGTACTTTGCTTCGGATGGACACTTAGGAGTTGGTGGATTAGATGTTTTTGAGAGTGATATAGATGACAATACTTTTTCAATTCCACGTAATTTAGGAAAACCACTCAATAGTCAACTAGATGATTTTGGTTTCATTATTAACGAAGAAGGAGAGCAAGGTTTTGTATGTTCAAACAGAGAAGGAGGAATAGGCGATGATGATATTTATGCAATACAGCGTATTGCTCCTGAAGATGTTGTAAACGATTGTAAACAACTTATTAAAGGGTATGTGATTAACGGACGTACGCAAGAGCGTATAGCGGATGCTACAGTTTCTTTATATGGGGAGAATGGGGTTAAGCTCTCTGAAACCGTAAGTAAAAGGAATGGGGATTATGTTTTTAATTTTGACCTTGACTGTGCTGAGCAATATGATATAAAAGTAAATAAATTAGGGTACACTCCTAATTCAAAAAAGATTGTTACTTCTAGTATCTCATCAGAAACTATAGTTCCACTAGATCTAGAAACGCTAAGTGAGCTTATTGTGGAAGATGGAGGTCTACTTAAAATTAAGGTTGGAATTATATTCTTTGATCTCAATAAGGACTACATACGTCCGGACGCTGCTATGGAGCTCAATAAGATTGTAGCACTGATGTCTCAACAACCATCAATAGAGATTAGAATAGAATCTCATACGGATGCCCGCGCAGATGATAATTATAATATGGAGCTCTCGCAAAGAAGAGCTATATCAACCAAAAATTACTTAATAAGACAAGGGATAGCAAAAGAGAGAATATTGTCTGCTCAAGGTTTTGGAGAAACGCAATTGCTTAATGATTGTTCTAATGGAGTGAAATGCGATGAAGTGCAGCATCAAATTAATAGAAGGTCAGAGTTTATTATAGAGAAAATGTAGAATAAATTCGATTGGCTAATTTATAGATTATGCAACTCGTTATTTTTAATAGTTTAATTTGAATGTAAGACAATAGTTCGAACTAGTTTTTTGATAATGAGTTTAAAAGGATTGATTAGTTGGAGATTAAAATGATGGGGTTTTTACATTCGTTAAATAAAAATTATGAGAGTTCTATTTTCGTTGTAGAAGGTCCAAGAATAGGTTGTAAAAACCCTGTAATTTTATAATTTACAGGGTTTTTTATTTTTTTGAAATATCAGTTGATATCAAACTATAGCTATATTGAAAATGTTGATTCGTTAGAGGTAGATTGCTAGGATTTTAAGTTTTGTAATAAGTAGTTTTAAATACAATTCTATAATTTATGCTGCCTTATTTCTTTAAATAATATCCTATTATATGTGCTTGAAATCTAAATTTTATTTTTTGGCAAAAGTGTATTTGCTGTTTTCTAGCTATGTATTTCCATGTTGTTGGCGATTATTAGAGTGCTTCCTTACTGTCTTACAATTCTAGGTTCTCTAAGACGATGTACTGCGTGTATGTTTTTAACGTGGGCTAGCACTAAAAACAGCGCTCCAATAACCGTAAAAATAGTCTCTACCTCGTGTACAACTTGTAATCTACTTATGAGTAACACAACTACACCTATGGTTGCCATTCTAGCTGGTGTATGATCGCGATGCAGTCTCAAACTTCTACCTAATGAGAAAAAAGCTAGGAGTATCCCGGAAATAATAAAAGCATATTCTATCCACGGGTTTTTGAAAATTGCCAAACCAGCTAGGGCTGTAAAACCTATTAAAATAGGTAATAGCGCACAGTGCAGTGCGCAACAAACAGCGCTTATGATTGCAATCTTATCTACAGTTTTTGATTTCATATAAATCTTTTTAAAATATTGAGCTTAAAATTAAAGTTACTCTTTAAGCACTACCGTACGTGTCACTTTATTGAAGGGGCCGTCTAGGACATTTCCTTTACTATCTATTAATTCTAGCATTATAGTTACTTCTCCCATAGGTAATCCTCTAATCACTTGTGGTGCCCATTCTGTAATTTCAAATTGCTCACCATTAATAGTAGCACGTACTTTATTTCCGCTTTCTGATAGCTTTGTATTAAGCACAAAAAAGTCTAGCAATAAGTTCTCTGTGTCCTTACCCGAGTATGTTCCCTTAGGACGGCTATATATAAGTGTAGGCTCCTCTACATTAACACCTGTTTCATTTTCTGGAGAATCACCGACTACAAGTTTTTTTACTACTACAGAGTTTTCATTTTTTACAGACTCGTGATATGACCTACTCAAAAAGGCAACTAGGTGATGTGTTCCTTCTGGTAACGCTTTCGCGAAAGCGCTCTCATAATGCGCAGAATAAGGCTCATTATTTAATATAAAATGAATGTGTTGCCCCTTACCAGAGTTTGCTAGAAGTTGTACGTTTGGACTATCTGTCTGTGCGCCTAATTCGTAATTTTCTACTTTAAAATTAAAATCTGTTTCGCCTGTTTTTATGTTTTCGGCGCTTGGTGATTCTATCTTCAGTACAGCGTCGCTATATGCGGGAGAGTTTTCTAGTTTACTAATTGTTATTTTTTTTGCGACTACTTCTGCAGGCTTTTCACTCTCAGGAGAAGCCTCATTTACACTGCTTGTATTTTCTTTACATGAGGTCACCGTAAAAGCAATAAGTACTAGCGATGATAATAGGGTTGTGGTATGTTTTTTCATAATATTTAATTTTTATTATTAATTTTAATGTAAATGCAACTCATTAAAGTCCCAGGTCGAGACTTTACCACTGTTTGTTATTGTGATATTTCCTAGTTGACTTACACTGTTATCTGCACTATTTAGTTTGCAAGTAATTTTTGTGATACGACTATATGCTATGTCTTTTGACGGCTCAAGTACAATTTTTACATCCCCACTTTTAATGGTATATAAATTACCTTCTCTATCCAGCAACTCACTCTTAAGATATCCTAACTCTTGTGCAATCCTGTTAAAATCTGCTTGAGTGCACTTCAAGTTAATTTCATTAATGCCGTGAAATAATTTATGATCTGCATAGGAAGATGCGAGAAAATCTTCTCTTAAATATGATGGATGTTCTTCGTCACTTAATTGATCTAAAAACTTAGGGTTATAAAACGCATACCAAGTATGCAATGCAGTGCCTGGACTAGGTGTATAAAATGCTTTAAACCACGTATGATCTTGTCCGTTAACTTTCATTTTTACCGTTTCGGTAGCCGTAAGTAGGGAGTCCCTTAAGGCTCTCAATTTTGGTGTAACGCCTAAATGAAAATGCTCACCTTTATTTTTAAGAGAAAATCCTATACCACTCTTCCCTATAGGCTCATCATAGCTATTGTTAGGCCCCAATATCTCAATGGAGTGTTGATGTCCTCTTATGTAGCAAGTAGCAGAGGTATTAGAAAGTGGAGCAAAATCAGGCAAACCTACATCTAAGCTAGCATAGGTGTCCTGCCACTGGCTGTCACTAGTTACTTGCGAGTACGTAATGCTATCTACCACAACGTATAAGTGATCAAACAACACATTAGAAACATCTGCCCCGAATGCTTGGCTTATCTCCTTACGTTTAATCAAATTTGGATTATATGATTCTCTTGGTTGCTTTTGACAAGACGACAAAAGTATAGTTAGAAATATGATGGTAAATAAAGGTAGCCTCATTTTGAAATGTTTTAACTATATGATATAACACTTAATTTTATGGTAATAAACGTTGTGACATACAAATACTAATTTGTGTATTCCATTGCTTGTATAGGCCACTGGTCTGTGAGTGGCAGATTCCCTTCTTCCCACAGTTTCTCTTCTTCTGGAGTGAGAAGACACGCTTCTAGTTGCTTAGTTAGGATATCTCGATCTATATTAATCGCAATAAAAACGAGCTCATTTTTACGATCTCCATACGCAGGATGCCAATCGCTTTCTATCAACTCACGATTATCTACAAAAGCTCCATAATTAATACGCTCTGTGTAAGGCATTGATGCCCACCACACACCAGCAGGGTCTGTTTTAAGAGAGCCTCCGGCCGAGCTCCATATCAACGCTTGTTTAGGTCGTGATGACATCCAGAATAAGCCTTTACTCCTAATAACATCTGCAGGAAAACCAGAGGTTGCAAACTTCCAGAAGCGCTCTGTGTGAAATGGTTTTTTACTTCTAAAAACCATAGAGCCTATACCGTACTCTTCGGTTTCTGGGATGTGCTCATTTTCTAGTTCTTGTAACCATCCAGCAGAATTTTCGGCCTCTTCAAAATCAAATAATCCTGTACCTACAATCTCTTTTAATGGAACCTTAGAGTTATGTGTAGGTATAATCTTTGCACCAGGATTGAGCTTTGTTAAGATGCCATACAATTGCTTGAGTTGCTCTTCGGTAATGAGGTCTGTCTTATTAAGAAGAATAACATTTGCAAACTCTACTTGATCTGTTAGAAGGTTTACAATAGTACGTGTATCTCCCTCTATATCGGTTAGATCACGAGATGTTAAGTAATCAGGACTAGAAAAATCTTTTAAAAAATTAAAGCCATCTACTACCGTAACCATGGTATCTACATAGCTAAAACGGCTAAGGTCAATACTGCCATCTTCACTTTCAAAACTGAAGGTTTGTGCAACTGGTATGGGCTCAGAAATACCGGTACTTTCTATGAGGAGGTAATCAAATCTATCTTCTTTTGCTAGCTTTTCAACCTCAACCATTAGGTCGTCCCGTAGGGTGCAACATATACAACCGTTAGACATTTCAACAAGTCTCTCTTCTGTGCGAGAAAGGGTATTTTCATTTTCTACAAGCTGGGCATCTATATTTACCTCGCTCATATCATTTACGATTACAGCGACTTTAAGACCTTGTTTATTATGCAATATGTGATTGAGCAAGGTAGTTTTACCTGCACCCAAAAAACCGCTAAGTACGGTAACTGGTAATTTTTTCATTTTGAAATTTAAATATGAGATACTAGATTTTTAGAGAAATAAGAATTCCTCAAGTAGTGCGCGATAAATTAGGACTGGATATAATACCACTTAAAAAGAGAGACTAAACGCTTTTTATTTTAATTACACTTCACAACTAGTATGAGTGCAACAACATATACACGATGTATTATCGTGAAATATGAGCGTGTAAAAAATCCAAAATTATCCTATAAAAAAAGGAGGAGGTTTATTGTACACCACTGTAGGCGTAACAATGTATGCCACTGGGCTACTGTAAGATGAAGTAATCACATAGTCGCTGGGACTGGGTGATAATATCTGGTAGGTATGAGAAACATCTCCAAATGTGAGATCTTGCTCTTGCACTTGTGTGGTAATATCACAAAGCTCACAGGTTAATTGATCCTCATTGTCAGATATATGTTCAAAAGCGTGCAACTCCACAACCCTAGGCACAAGAAATGCTACTAGAAAAAGTAGTGTGGTGATATGTTTAAAAACTGCTCGTTGCATTAAAGCTTTGAATAATGTATAAAATTAAACATTTTACGGCACATCAAGAATTTAGTTTTAAGATTTGTAAACTTTTGTACGCAATTTAAATACCTTTACACCATAACTATAACACTATTTATTTATGAAATATCTTATGATTTTTGCATTAGTACTCGCAGCAGTATCTTGTAAAGAAAACCCAGCAGAGTCTGCAGCTCATAAAGAGCTAGTAACCGCTCACAGTACAATGGAAACATCTCACGACGCTATGGAGTCTGAGCATACTGCTATGAAAGACAATCACGAGGAGATGATTGCAATGCATAAAGAAGTTGAGAATGACACATTACACATCGCAATAGAGAAGCAACATAGTGCTTTGCTCAACAGACATCAATCACTTATAGATGCCCATACTGCACTTTTAGAAAAACACGAAGCGCTAGAGGCGAAGCATCTTTCTGGCGATATAACCATCGAGGCTATGAAAGAAGAACACGCATCTATGCAAGCTGAACACGAAAAAATGGAAAAAGAACATCAAATTCTAAAATCTGAACACGATAAAATTGCCGAAGAGGATAAGAAAATGATGATGGAGGATGTTAATGCCACATCAAACGAATAAGAATTTATTTGATGTATTTTATATTTTAAAACCTCACAGATGCATTTCTGTGGGGTTTTCTATTTTAAAAACTATCACCTAATAAATTTACACTTTCCGCTATTTTTAACTTATTAAAACTGCATTTACTGTTAGCTATAAAATAGTACTTGGGATATTAAATTACTTTAAATTGATGTTATTACCTTATGAAGTTGTCGACTTTTCTAAAACTAAGTTTTAAAGTAGTTCGTTTTGGGGTATGAATTTAATGTGTCTTAGCTCCTATCCACCCTTGTAAATTTCTAAGTTTAAAAGTTTCTGTCTCTATTTTAGGTATAGTATTTTTCATGACCTATATATAAGACGCTTATTTCTATAATAGTGGATTGTTTTTTGAAGTCTTTTATAATTATAACTGGCTGCATGCGTTTTAAGAGCATTAATTAGAGCTTATTAGTTGTATGCAGTAAATATATTGAGAGATTCATACTTGTCAAATAAGTTAAAATACTGCGGTAGTTAATAGTTGTAATTCCATCATTGATCTTAATAATAAAGTGAGATGTTATCTGCTCAAGGTTTTGGAGAAACGCAATTGCTAATGATTGTTCTAATGGAGTGCAATGCGATGAAGTGCAGCGTCAAATTAATAGAATGTTAGGGTTTATTATAGAGAAAAGGTAAGTGTTCAGCAACATACTATTAGTTATTCTAAAGAAAAGCTTTCAAATAAAATTGAGAGCTTTTTATGCTTAGTTAAGAACTGGTATTTCCTAATTTCACAGGTATTTTCTAGGTGAAAAACTCAACATATAGAACAGACTATTTATTTTTTCACAATAATGAAGTATTTCTATTAAAAAAGTATCAAGGTAGTAAGAAATTACAGCATACTTTCATATACTTGCTATCTCAAAAGATTTCACAAAAACGTGAAGTAATTATTTTGTGATAAAATTGGATGAATTTCATGCAAATTTTAGCGAAAGCAAGCTACTTTAGAGATTACATACTAAATTAATTGTAATTAAAATAAGACGATGCTTTTCTATATTTGTTACAGTTAATCTAATTAATTACTATATTTAACCCTTTACTAATTTAAACTTTAAGATCAAGAGCAATGAAAAAATTATTCTCTATCATGGCAATTGCCGCTGTAGTAGTGTTAAGCACATTCACAGCAAACGCCAGTAACGCACAAACAACCCTTCCAGTACAAATCCAACAAATCGTTGCGAATGTAGATTCTGGTGCATCTTTTCAAGATGAAGCCGTAGCAGAAGAGCTTTCTTTTACGCAAGATTTGAAAAAACGATTCATTGAAGGAGGTCCTGGATTCATGGGGATTGTACTTTTATGTCTTATTTTAGGACTTGCAATTGCTATTGAGCGTATTATATATCTTAACCTAGCATCTACTAACACTAAGAAGTTAGCTCAAGATGTTGAAGATGCATTAAATAGTGGTGGTGTTGAAGCTGCAAAAGAAGTATGTCGTAACACTAAGGGGCCTGTTGCTTCTATCTACTACCAAGGTCTTGACCGTGTAGATGAAGGAGTAGAAGCTGCTGAAAAAGCTGTTGTAGCTTATGGTGGTGTTCAAATGGGACAACTTGAAAAGAACGTATCTTGGATTTCATTATTTATCGCACTTGCACCAATGCTTGGTTTCATGGGTACAGTAATCGGTATGATTCAAGCCTTTGATAGAATTGAAGCAGCAGGTGATATGAATCCAGCTCTTGTAGCAGGAGGTATTAAAGTAGCACTTCTTACAACAGTATTTGGACTGATTGTGGCTATTATTCTTCAAATATTCTATAACTATATTATTGCAAAAATTGACAGTATCGTAAACGATATGGAAGATGCATCAATCACATTGATGGACATGCTTGTACGTTACAAGAAGTAATATATAGTAATCTTAAAAATTCATACATATTATGGGATTACATAAAATTTTAAAACTCATTGTTGGTATCGTAGGTATCGTAGCACTTGTTGTTGCTGGTATGGTATGGGCAAACAATGAAGCCATCGTAGGTGGTGATTCACAGAACCTTGTTGATATTATGATTCTCCTTGCTTGGATAGTTATAGGTATCGCAATAGTACTCGTAGCGATTTTTGTTATCAAAGGTCTATTTTCGGGTAACGCAAAGAATACACTAATAGGTGCCGGAGCATTCTTGTTAGTAGTTGCTATATCTTACTTCGCTGCAAGCGGAGCAGAAGAAGTTGCAATGAAAGACGGGGAAATGCTATCTGCTAGTGGTTCACAATGGGTAAGCGCTGGTATTAATGCATTCTTTATACTTGCGGCTATCGCAATTGTATTAATGGTTATCTCTGGAGCTAAGAAACTTGTAAATAAATAATTATGGCTAGGAGAAATGCACCAGAAATTAATGCAGGGTCTATGGCAGACATCGCATTCTTACTACTTATCTTCTTCTTGGTAACTACTACCATTGAAAAAGATAGAGGTCTAGTAAGAGCGTTACCGCCAGAGCAGCCTGAAAATGTGGAGCCTCCTATCATAAAAGAAAAGAACCTTTTTGTTGTTATTGTAAACAATGAAGAACAGCTTTTGGTTGAAAATGAGCCTATGGAGATGAAAGATCTTCAAGCAGCAGCCATTGCTTTCCTAGATAATGGGGGAGTGCCAAAAGGACAAGAAGGGTATTGCGACTATTGTCAGGGAGAACGTAATCCGAGTTCATCGGATTATCCTGATAAAGCTATTGTTACTGTAAAGAGTCTTCGTGAGTCATCTTACGAGTCTTTTATAACAGTTCAAAATGAGCTAGTAGGAGCATATAATTTCTTACGTGATAGAGAATCGCAGCGCTTATACGGTTGGAAATACACCGAAGTAAGTAAAGCGATAGATGAAGGTGTTTTTAAGGGTAACGAAGATGCAACTGAGAAGAAACTTGATATTATCAAGAACATGTATCCTCAGAAGCTTTCTGAAGTAGATCCTAATAACTAATATAAAAACAATAACAATATGTCAAAATTTAGAAAAGGCGGTGCTAAGGAATTACCAGCGGTAAATACTGCTTCCTTACCAGATATTGTATTTATGTTATTATTCTTCTTTATGGTAGCTACAGTGTTGCGTAAAAACGACGTTAAAGTAGCTCAAATTTTACCTTCAGCAGATCAAACTGAGAAGCTTAAAAAGGATCGAAGTGTATACATCTTTGCTGGTACTCCAGGAGAGGGTTATAAGAACCTTGGTACAGAAGGAAAAATACAAATTGGAGACAAGTTTGTAAACATAAACGAAGTACAACCAGCAATACTTGAAGAGCGTGAAAAGCTTAGAGATGAGCTTAAAGACCGTGTAATGGTTGCCTTTAAGGTAGATAAGGAAACTAATTCAGGTTTGGTATATGACGTAAAGCAGGAGCTTAGACAAGCAAACATGCTTAAGGTAATTTATATTACCACACAAACGGATGATGCTGTAACGCAGTAGTCCTACATTAAATTAGTAAAAAAACGTCTTGAGGTAACTCAAGGCGTTTTTTTATTTTCAATACTCATTGTCATTTCTCTTATATTTGTTACAAATTCTTTCTCTTGAAATACTACTTGTTTTTAATCATTTTATATCTCACTACCGGCTTAATGGCTCAAGAGGAGGCTGTATCTTATGAGGAGAGAGTGGATTCCTTATATAGGGAAGATCAAGTTTATGTAGGTGTTACATTTAATTTATTAAGTAATAAGCCAGCAGACTTTAGTCAAAATGGTCTTAGTGCCGGAATACAGGCTGGAATTATTAGGGATTTTCCAATCAATAAGCGCCGGAATAAGGCTATTGGTGTGGGAATAGGTCTTGCGCTAGATACGTATAATCAAAATTTATTCGTGGGTGAAGAAGTAGCGGGTAATGTGACCAATTATGAAATCCTTGATGATCAGATAAACGAAGATGTAAATAGATTTACTACATATACTCTTGAGTTTCCACTTGAATATAGATGGCGCACATCTACACCGACCAAGTACAGTTTTTGGCGTATACATGCTGGAGTAAAATTAGGTTATTTATTCAGGTTTAAATCTACTTTTCAAGATGCTAGTACTGATGTTGTTCGTACGGATTTACCTGAAATTAATAATTTCCAGTATGGGCCATCATTTTCTTTCGGGTATGGAGCTTTTAATTTTCAAGGGTATTATGGTTTAAGCACGCTATTTAATGACGGCGCGCAAATAGATGGCGATAATGTCAACCTTCAGGTGATTCGTTTGGGATTAATTTTTTACTTCTTATAAGTGTACGCTTTCGCGAAAGCGTGACACTACTACTACTACTATTATAGCCAATAAGGATAGACTAAAAATTGCGAAGCGGCACCTATAATAAATCCTATAATAAGTTCAATAGGAGTGTGGGCTTTTGCGTCTAGTCTCGATGTAGCCGTTGCGCCACAAGCAAAAATTCCAACTGCAATCCAGGGAAGCATGTTTGAGCCATAGTGAAGACTGAGTCCTATAATAAAGAATAAAACTCCCGAGAGCCCTATCATGTGAAGACTTGCTTTAAACTTAAAAAGAGATAGTAAAAATGCTCCAGAGCTAGCTCCTAAAACTCCGACAAAGAAAAAATAAAGTGCAGGTATCTCATAACCGTCAAATATTAATCTTATTAATAGAAAGATGAATACCATCTGCATGAGTAGCGGCCATTTGCGCTCCCTTACATCTTTGAGGTGTATACTTGAGACCAATTGTAGGTTTTTGAGCATATAGAAGCTTAAAATGGGTATTACAGTGGTCATTATAGCCGCCGCAAAAACTTTAGAGTACATGAACTCTTCATTAAAATATCTAGGAGACATGTAGAAGTAATACAAAACACCACTCAGCGGCATAAAGAGAGGGTGAAAAATATAGGAAAAGCTACGTATTAAAAATTTCATTAAATCTGTTTACGTAATCTCGCTACTGGAAGATCTAGTTGCTCGCGATATTTAGCTACCGTTCTACGTGCTATAGGGTATCCTTTTACTTTTAAAATGGCCGCAAGTTTATCATCTGTAAGAGGCTTACGCTTATCTTCTTCCTCGATAACCATTTCTAAGATTTTTTTGATCTCACGTGTAGATACTTCTTCACCTTGATCATTTGTCATGCTCTCAGAAAAGAACTCTTTAATAAGTTTTGTCCCGTAAGGTGTGTCTACATATTTACTATTTGCTACCCGAGAAACGGTGGATACATCCATTCCAATTTCTGTAGCGATATCTTTCAATATCATAGGCCTTAAGTTGCGCTCATCGCCAGTCAAGAAGTATTTTTCTTGATAATGCATGATGCTACTCATAGTGACAAAAAGCGTTTGCTGTCGCTGTATGATGGCTTCTATAAACCATTTGGCAGCATCAAGCTTCTGCTTAATGAACATTACTGCATCTTTCTGTGCTTTAGTACGCTCCTTAGATTCTTTATAGCCTTTAAGCATGTTACTATAATCTCGAGATACTTTAAGTTCTGGAGCATTACGTCCATTTAGTGAGAGTTCTAGTTCGCCATCTACTATGCGTATGGTGAAGTCTGGAACAACGTGCTCTACTATTTTTGTGTTACTAGAGTATGATCCTCCTGGCCTTGGATTAAGATGCTCTATCTCATTAATGGCATCTTTAAGTTCCTCTTCTGTGATGTGGAACTTAGCCATGAGCTTTTTGTAATGCTTCTTGCTAAAATGGTCAAAAGACTTTTCAAGAATATCAACGGCTAGCGATACAGATTTTGTAGCTGGCTTTCTGTCTAGTTGTAGTACCAGGCATTCTTGTAAATTACGTGCGCCCACACCTGCAGGATCAAGATCTTGTACTTTAAAAAGCATTTTTTCTATAACATCTTCAGAGGTGTAGATGTTTTGTGTAAAAGCTAGGTCGTCCATGAGATCTGCTAGCGGACGTCTCAGGTATCCTGCTTCGTCTAGAGAGCCTATGATAAATTCGGCCACTTCGCGCTCTTCAGAAGATATTCTTACGGTATTGAGTTGTGTTTTTAGATATTGATTAAATGATGTTCCTGAAGCATAAGGGACTTGTTTGTCCTCATCATCTGCACTATAATTATTTGCGCTCAGGCGATACTCTGGGATTTCATCATCACTTAGGTAATCATCCACATTAATTTCAACCTCTGGCGCTTCATCAAAGTCATCTGTATTGTCAAACTCTTCAAAATCATCTTGAACTTCTTCCTTGCCGCTATCGAGCGCGGGATTTTCTTCCAGCTCTTGTTTGATTTTTTGTTCAAACGCCTGCGTAGGAAGTTGGATAAGCTTCATCAGCTGGATTTGCTGCGGAGAAAGCTTTTGCGAAAGTTTAAAATTAAGTTGCTGTTTTAACATATAAAACGAAGTTACGAAAAAGCAATAGACAGTGATGAGAAATATATGTTAAGCAAACTTTTAATTAATAGAAGTTATGCTCTCTTATATTTTAGATTTTAAACTGTTTGGTGTTATTTTATTTATAGGTTATTTACAACCTTTCTAATTGCAACAAGATTGCTTAGTAATTGTTCTAGATATGCAAGATCAAGCATATTTGCTCCATCACTTTTTGCATTTGCAGGGTCAAAGTGCGTTTCAATAAACAGTCCGTCTACATTATTTACAATTCCGGCTCTTGCTATAGTTTCAATCATATCTGGTCTTCCACCAGTAACTCCACTTGATTGATTAGGTTGTTGTAAAGAATGTGTCACATCAA
Organism: Dokdonia sp. Dokd-P16; assembly: GCF_003095655.1. Taxonomy (NCBI): domain Bacteria; kingdom Pseudomonadati; phylum Bacteroidota; class Flavobacteriia; order Flavobacteriales; family Flavobacteriaceae; genus Dokdonia; species Dokdonia sp. Dokd-P16. The sequence goes on along the minus strand of NZ_CP029151.1, from coordinate 654,212 downwards.
GTACCGTAGGAGCATACTGTCTCATCGTAGGTATTCCTCTAAAATCTACAATCATATCTTGGTAGCCAAACATAGTCCCGCGATCTGTAATCCAAGCATTTTCATTACCTGTGTCATGCACTTTTTGTACAGCATGCTTCATAGATTCTGGAGACATGAATTGTCCTTTTTTTAGGTTTACTACCTTTCCTGTTTCGGCAGCAGCGACTACAAGCGAAGTTTGTCTTACTAAAAATGCAGGAATTTGTAAAACATCTACATATTGTGCTGCGAGAGCAGCATCAGAACTTTCGTGAATATCCGTTACAGTAGGTACATCAAATTCTGCCGAAACCTTTGCTAGAATCTCAAGAGCTTTTTCATCTCCTATACCTGTAAAACTATCTACTCTGCTACGATTTGCTTTTCTAAAACTTCCTTTAAAAACATATGGTATATTTAGAGAGTCGGTAATTTTTACCACCTTCTCTGCAATGCGCATTGCCATGTCTTCTCCTTCTATAGCGCATGGGCCACATAGTAGGAAAAAGTTATTGGCATCTGTATGTTTTATTTTAGGTATGTTAGAAAGTTTCATCGTTTAGTTTTTAATTGTTTCCTGGATTTTTTTAAGGAATAAATGGGTGTTACAAAGATAGTATTAAAACAGATGAGCATTGTTACTTCTTGATAGAAGTGGGTTGCTTATCAGGTTTTGCATAAGAAAATCTGTCTATAAGTTTTGGAGAAGCATAACCATCAAGTCCGTTTATGGTTACTCCCATAGATGCTTCTAGATCAATCCATCCATCTTTATCTAGGCAATTATCCGGCATGAAGATTTCCTTAATAGCTCCTATCATCAAAATAGTGCCATTTTCTTTAATGCTGTATTCGTTTACATATTTGCAGGCAATTTTAATATGTGCTTGTTTTACAAATGGTGCCTTCCAGTTATTTAAATATTCAGTTTGTAAACCAGTCGCGTCAAATTCTGAAACGTTTTCCTCGTAAGCCGCTGCTGTCTGGTGAGATTGTGAAACTATTGTAGTATTAATATGGTTTACTGTAAAAACTCCCGTCTCTTTAATATTTGCGTACGTATGTCTTGGTACCGTAGTAGGCCTCATGATGAAACTTAACATTGCGGGATTACTTCCTATGTGTGTGACAGAGCTAAAAATAGCTAGGTTTTCATGGTCATCCTTAGATATAGTACCTATCAGGTTGGCGCTTTTATAACCAGTAACACTATTAATAAAGTTTGCACGATAGCGCTTCTCCATAGCATTAATTGCGTCGTCGTCAAAATGTAGTATCTTTTTCATGATTTCCAAAAATACGGATTATGAAAGAGCAGTTTCAAGATTACTTTGGCACAAATAAGGAAACTTGGGAAAAGAAAGTCCCTATACATGCAGAGAGTAGCTTCTATGATATGCCATCATTTTTAGATGGTAAAAATTCTCTTAATAGCTATGAGCTTGATGCTTTGGGAGATGTAAATGGTAAAAGTTTACTACATCTTCAGTGTCATTTTGGACAAGATACGTTGAGTTGGGCAAGGCTGGGTGCGTTGCCAACAGGAGTAGATATTAGTGAGGAAGCAATTACGCTTTCGCGAAAGCTAAACAAACAACTAGGTTTGTCTGCCGAATTTGTGTGTTGTAATGTTCTTGATACTTCAATGCATATTCAAGAGCAGTTTGATGTTGTTTTTACAAGTTATGGTGTGATAGGGTGGTTGCCAGATTTAAAACCTTGGGCGCTTATGATTGCAGAACGATTAAAGAGTGGAGGAACGTTTTATATGGTAGAGTTTCATCCCATCGTGTGGATGTTTGATTATACAGGAGATAGACCGGTAATGAAATATGGCTACCATCAAGATGAGCCAGTTTACGAAGAATATAAGGGGACTTATGCTCAGCCAGATTCGACGATGATAAGTAAGGAGTATGGATGGAATCACGGTTTAGGTGAAGTGGTTACTGCTCTTATAGATGCCGGTCTCAAAGTAGAATTTTTAAGAGAGCACGATGCTTCTCCTTATGATGTTCTTCCGGATTTAGTTAAAAAGGAAAATGGCCTTTACGAAAGTAAAGACCATTTATATCCATTAATTTTTGAGATAAAAGCTACTAAAGTTTAGTGTGCATCCTCTTTAAGTAGTTCTGGAAATTTTTGTGCAAAACGTCTATATCTTGGGATAGAAACATTTTGAATATATGGGTTATTTGGATTGTTTTTCTCGTAATCTTGGTGGTAGTCTTCGGCAATCCAAAATTTTTGAAACGGTAGCACTTGAGTGCTTATGCGACCATTGTATGTAGACTCATTCAAAGCAGCAATAGTTTCATCTATTATTTTTTTCTCGCTATCGTTTTGATAGAAAGCGATAGAACGATATTGAGGCCCAGCGTCTGGCCCTTGACGATTTTTTGTAGTTGGGTCTTGTGATCCAAAAAACACATCTACTAGCTGTTGAAAAGAGATCACTTTTGGGTCATAAATTACTTCCACAGCTTCAGCGTGAGTTGTGTTTCCGTAGCTCACTTGTTTGTAAGTTGGATTGTCTTCTTTGCCGCCACTGTAGCCGCTTACTGCCTCATCAACACCTTTTACACTTTCAAAGACTGCTTCTACGCACCAGAAACATCCACTAGCAAAATATGCTCTACTCATCCCATCTTGAAATGTCGTTTCTACTGGGTCAAGCATAGCTGTAGGCTCAGTCATAGGCTTAGGGTCATGGTTGCAGGCCATAAAAGTAATGAGCGTTGCAAGGGAGGTAAGTAATTTCATAAATGTTTATTTAAAGTCTATAAAAGTACACCATAAGAGTTGAGATTGTTGTTATGGTTTTGTTAATCAAAATGGGTCATATGTTATAAGACTCGTCATTTAATCTATGATTGTCCTATTCTGTAATTATAAAATATCCTTATTATAACTAATAGGCAAAAAAAAGCCCTCTATAAATAGAAGGCTTTTTAATGTTGTAAGGAAAAGTGGTTAGAGCTTCTTAAAAAGCTTTACCATTTTCTCATGTTGCTCATTTGCTAGTTCGCTATCTATTAAGATACGACCAGAGTGCTCATCTGTGATGATTTTCTTACGTCCAGCAATCTCAACCTGTACTTGTGGTGGGATTGTAAAGTAAGATCCTCCAGATGCTCCACGCTCTATGGGTACAATAGCAAGGCCATTACGTACACTAGAACGAATTCTCTTGTAAGCTTTAACTAAACGGTCTTCAATGTTAGTTTCATATTCTGCACTTTTAGCTAGAAGTGCTTGTTCTTCTTTCTCTGTTTCAGAAAGAATAGCATCTAGCTCATTTTTCTTGTGCTTAAGGTGGTTCTCACGTTCACCAAGGCGTTGCTTAGTTTGCGTGATAACTTCTCCTTTTTGCTCAATCTGTGCTTTATACTCACGGATATTCTTCTCTGCAAGTTGAATTTCAAGTTCTTGGAACTCTACTTCTTTGCTTAAAGCATTAAACTCACGGTTATTACGTACGTTTTTTTGCTGCTCAGAGTATTTTTTAATAGATGCTTTTGAGTCATCTATCTGGATTTTTTTAGCCTTGATAGAGTCGTCTACCAATTTTAAATCGTTTTCTAACTTCTCGATGCGCTTGTTAAGACCAGCTACTTCATCTTCAAGGTCTTCAACTTCCAGTGGAAGCTCTCCACGTACATTGCGGATCTCGTCCACACGTGAATCTATAAGTTGTAAATCGTAAAGCGAGCGTAGTTTTTCTTCTACTGTTGCTTCTTTCTTCTTTGCCATACGTTAAAAATAGTTGATAGGATTGGTATTTTCCTCAGATAAAATGATTGCAAAAGTACTAATTTTTTCTGTAAGATAATCGCATATTAGGTTTTTCGTATATCGCTCACTTTCATAATGTCCCACATCGCACAAAAGGATGCGACTTTCGGCTTGATAATAGTCGTGATATTTTAAATCTGAAGTAACAAGTACATCGGCTCCTTGAGCTTTTGCACTTTTAATGGCAAAGGCTCCGCTGCCTCCTAGTACGGCTATTTTCTTTACAGGCTTACCTAACAATTGTGAATGACGTATACCACCTGTTTTAAATTGCGCTTTCGCGAAAGCTAAAAAATCCGCCTCACTCATTTCTTTATCAAGCTCACCTATCATACCCATGCCCACATTTTGTAGTGTATTTTCTAGAGAGGTGATTTCATAAGCAACTTCTTCATAAGGATGATTTTCAAATAGCGTTTGTAAAATTTTAGACTTAAGATGCTTTTCAAACGTAAGATGTACTTGTGTCTCTGGTTCAATATGTTTTGTGCCTCTACTCCCTATGACAGGGGTAGAGTTTTCATTTCCTTTAAAAGAACCTTGACCTTTTACTTCAAAGCTGCACTCATCATAATTGCCTATACTTCCAGCTCCAGCTTTAAATAATGAATCAGTAACGCTCTTTACAGAAGCGTGGGGAACATAAGTGGTGAGTTTGTAAATATGATGTTGTTTAGGGCTTAGAATCTTAGTATTTGATAGATTGAGGGCTTTGCACATCCCAAAGTTAACACCGTGCTCTACGTTATCTAATGCTGTGTGAATTGCAAATATGGCAATATCATTTTTAATAGCCTTTTGAACCACTTTTTGCACATAGTTGTTTGATGTGAGCCTTTTTAATCCTGAGAAAATTATAGGATGAAAACAAACAATAAGGTTGCAGTTTTTTGCAATTGCCTCATCAACCACATTTTCTAGTGCATCATGTGATACGAGTATATTACTTACTTCTTGATGAGGGTCACCTACAAGAAGACCGACATTGTCAAAATCTTCTGCATAAGCAAGTGGTGCCCATTCATTAATTAAATTACTTACATCTTGTACCTTCATAAGCGTAAAGATAAAAAATGATACCTTCGTTTTATGAGAAAACTACGTCTCTTGTTATTTCCCATTGCGGGAATTTATTATTTAGTTACGCTTACGCGAAATAAGCTCTACGACACCGGAATATTTAAGTCAAAAAAATATGATGTTCCAGTGATATGTGTGGGTAATTTAAGTGTGGGAGGAACTGGAAAATCCCCAATGACTGAGTTTGTAGTTCGGCTTTTACAGGATGATTATCGAGTAGCTACGCTAAGTAGGGGCTACGGCCGAAAAACGAAAGGATACCTAGATGTTCATCCAAAAAATCAAGCAACTATGGTAGGTGATGAGCCATTGCAGTTTGCTCAGAAATTCAATAATATCCAAGTTGCAGTTTGTGAAGATCGTCAAACTGGTATCGAAACCTTATTGTCAAAAGTTGATCCACCTGAAGTTGTAGTTCTAGACGATGCTTACCAGCATAGAAAGGTAGAGGCTGGGTTTTATATACTATTAACAGCATATAGTGATTTGTATAGCAACGACTTCTTGCTGCCTGCTGGAAACTTAAGAGAACCTCGAGCTGGCGCAAGTAGGGCAGAGGTTGTAGTGGTGACTAAATGTCCAGAGAATTTAAGTTCACAAGAACAACTCTCTATTGTTGATTCTTTAAATGTGAATAGAACTCAGCAAGTATATTTTTCAACAATCTCCTATGATGAGAAGGTATATTCTGCTCTAGGGCCTGTACCGTTAAACCGTCTTAAGGTTAAAAAGGTTACGCTAGTAACGGGAATTGCAAACCCTAAACCGCTGTCGGCTTATTTAGCTAGTCAAGGGTTGTCATTTTCTCATGAGGCATATGGGGATCATCATAATTTTACAAGCTCTGAGATAGAAATGCTTGATACATTAGATTGTATCCTCACTACAGAAAAAGATTATGTAAGACTCCGTCCTTTACTTAAGATGAGCGACTTGTACTATTTGCCTATAAAGGCGCAATTTCTGGATGGTGAAAAGTTGTTATCTGGAGAGATTAAAAACTTTGTCTCAAGTTTTTAAAAGCAAGTAAATTTCAATAGAGCGGTTTAGCTAAGTACTTTGCTATTTCTAAGTCCGTTGTAGATTTTTTGGAAAAACTCTTCTACCTTATATGGTTTAGGGATAATGTCATTAAATCCAACAGCGTGGAATTCATCAATGTTTTCGTCTATCGTAACAGCGGTAAGTGCTAGTATAGGGATGTCTTTATCAAACAAACGAATTTGTTCTGTAGCTTCTATACCACTTATTCCAGGCATATGTATATCCATTAGAATAAGGTCAAATTTTTCTGTGCGTGCTTTTTCAACAGCAATCTCACCGTTATCAGCTGTTTCGCAGGTGATTTTGTTCTTTTCAAGAATCTTGCGAGTAATCATCTGGTTAATCTTATTGTCTTCTACTACAAGTATATGACGATTCTCAAGGGCATTATAATCTATTTCGTACACGATTTCATTTGCATTTGCTTCACCTGGTAGTGTCTTGGTCAAGTTGTAATTAAGATCAAATTTAAAAGTAGTTCCCTTGCCTAAGGTGCTTTCTAATAATATCTCGCTATTAAGTAGGTCTAGTAGATTCTTAACAATAGATAGCCCTAAGCCTGTACCGCCAAATTTTCTATTAATAGCTACTGAGCCTTGAGTGAAGTTTTGGAAAATTGTCTTTTGCTTCTTTTTTGAAATTCCTTCGCCATTATCTTCAATTTCAAAGTGTAATTTAATGTCTGATTCACCTTGGCTAATCTTCTGTACACGAACCCATACGTCACCATCTCGGGTAAATTTTATGGCGTTTCCTACTAGGTTGATTAGTACTTGAGAAATCATTAATGGATCTCCTAGAAGTTCTGTAGGTATATTAGGGTCAAATTCAATATGTAATTTATTTCCTTTGTCTCTAGCAGATTTACCTAAGGCAAATAACACATCTTCAATACGCTTCTTGATGTTGAAAGCTGTTTCTTCAACCTCTACTTTATTTGCCTCTAATTTGTTGAGGTCAAGAATGTTGTTTATAAGAGAAAGTAGGTACTCTCCAGAAAATTTGAGAGAGTCAAGGTGCTTTTTCTGATCTTCGGTTGGATTTTCAGAAAGGAGTAAGTGTGTGAGTCCTGTAACAGCATACATAGGTGTTCGTAGCTCATGTGTTATTGTAGACAAAAACTGAGCTTTCACCATCGACGCTTTTTCTGCATTATCTCTTGCGATTACAAGCTCGACATTTTTAGCTTGCAAAAGCTCATTCGCTTTTGCTCTTAGGTTGTTGTTCTTATATAATGATAAGGTAAGCAGGGCAAGAATAGAACAAAGAGCAATACTGAGTACAAGTGTAAGTCTCATTGCCCGAGAGTTTCTATCCTCTTCGATTTCAATGTTTTTTTCTAGTCGTTTTACCATCTCATCAAGTTCTGGGCTCTCTGATGTAGGTAATGGCACACTCGACACTGTACTTAATGTATTCTGGCTTGTTGCTTGATAATATGATGTTAAGTAGTCATTTGCTTCTCTGTAGTTGCCACGTCCTTGTGCAACAAGGTGCTTGACTTTGAATAACGTAGTGCTAATGCTCGGGAAATTATTTGAGCTTAATAACCCCTCAACTTCTAATAAGGTTTCATCTGCTTCTTCAAGTCTTCCTAATTCGGCTAGGCTTAGTGCTTTATTGGTAAGTGCTTGAGTTTTTAGGTAGTCGCTCTTTTCATCTTTTGCATACTCTATACTCTTATTGTAAGATGTAATAGCGTCAAGATGACTTTTACTGTTTCTTAAAATGTCACCTTTTAATGTGTGTAATTGAGCCTTTAGGTCGTTTCGAGTGCTATTCTCGAGAGTTACAATTCCATTAGAAATATATGATAGGGCAGTGGTAGTGTCTTTTTTTATAAGCGCTAGTTGAGTAGCAGTAATGTAACTCTGTCCTAAGAGGTCGAGGCTTTTGGTTTCTTTTTGTAAAGCTATTGCGCGCTCGTTTTCAACAAGTGCTTTCTCATAATCATTAAGTTGGAAATAAAGTTTTGCAAGAGTTCCAGATGCAAGACCTACACGCTTTGTATGGCCTATGCCTGTTGCGAGGTCTCTAGAATACTTTAGTATATCAATGGCTTGATTGTAATTGCGATCAGAAACTGCAATTACAGCTCGCTTGAGAAGCGAGTCTATTTTATCATTGGTAAGCGTTTCCTCTATATTCTCTCTTTCTTGGGCAATGCTTATCACAGGGTAAGAAAGAAGAAGCGCTAAAAGAAAACGTACTAATAGCAAATTCATAAGAAATTCTGATTATTCAACTGCAATATATATTATTTTGTAGAAATCCGTTGTATTAAGTCAACTATTCTGCTAGAATATCCCATTTCATTATCATACCAGCCTATAATTTTTACCATCTTACCTATAACAGATGTCATTTGTGAATCAAAAGTACATGAGTAGGGATTTCCTACAATGTCTATTGATACTATAGGGGCTTCTGTATACGATACAATACCTTTAAATCTTCCTAATGATGCTTTATGCATAGCGTCATTGATTTCACTAATTGAAGTGTCTCTTTTTACGTTAAAAGTAATATCCGTGAGAGATCCATTAGGAACCGGTACGCGTATTCCACAGCCACCTATTACATCAGAGAGATGAGGAAAAATACCTGTTAAAGCTTTTGCTGCTCCAGTAGTAGTGGGTACAATACTTTGTCCTGCCGCTCGTGCTCTTCTTAAGTCGCGGTGCGGTTGATCATGTAAACTTTGATCTGTTGTGTAAGAGTGTATCGTAGTTATGTAGGCTTGCTCCACACCACACAGTTCGTCTATAATTTGCACCATAGGTGCAGCATTATTTGTAGTACATGATGCGTTTGAAATAATAGTGTCGCTGTCTTTTATTTCATGATCATTTACTCCCATAACGATCATGGGTATGTCTTCATCAAGTGGCGGCACACTTAAAATTACTTTAGCTGCGCCAGCACTTATGTGTTTTTCAAGATCTTTTTTAGTTTTAAACTTACCTGTACTTTCTATAACTATATCTGGAGATGTAACATTCCAAGGGATATTGTTTATCTCACGCTCATTATATAGCGGGATAATTTTACCGTCTATAATTATAGTATCCTCACTATGTGACACCTCTTTTTTAAGAACACCTTGAATACTATCGTATTTAAGAAGGTGAGATAAAGTGCGTGCGTCTGCTAGATCATTGATTGCGACTACTTCCATTGCTGGATGCTCTTCAATAAGTCTAAACACAGTGCGACCTATGCGGCCAAAACCGTTGATAGCAATCTTAAGTGTAGTCATGCTTTTATGTAAGGTGTTTCTGTGCTTTGTAAGAAGAGCGCACGAGTGCACCACTCTCTACATGACGGAATCCCATTTCTAAACCAATCTTCTCATATTTCTGAAACTGATCTGGAGTGATAAATTGTTTTACAGGAAGATGTTTTTTTGATGGCTGTAAGTACTGACCTATTGTTACGATATCTAAATTAACAGATCGTAAGTCCTTCAAAGTTTGAATTACTTCTTCTTCAGTTTCACCTAAACCTAGCATAATACCAGACTTTGTACGCTTAATTCCGCTGTCTTTTAAATATTTTAAAATACCAAGACTACGTTCATATTTTGCTTGTATACGTACTTCGCGAGTAAGACGTTTTACAGTTTCCATGTTGTGAGACACCACTTCTGGTGCTACAGCTACAATACGATCCAGTAAATCTTCTCTACCTTGGAAATCAGGAATAAGAGTTTCTAGAGTTGTATTTGGGTTCATGCGGCGTATAGCCTGTACAGTTTCTGCCCAAATTATAGTTCCCATATCCTTGAGGTCATCGCGATCTACAGAAGTGATCACTGCGTGCTTAATGTCCATTAATTTTATAGATCGAGCAACTTTTTCTGGTTCTTCCCAATCTACTTGCTCTGGACGACCCGTTTTTACGCCACAAAATCCACAAGAACGAGTACAGGTGTTCCCGAGAATCATAAATGTCGCTGTCCCTTCACTCCAGCATTCACCCATGTTTGGGCAACTTCCAGAGGTGCATATCGTATTAAGACTGTATTTGTCTACTAGATTACGTAGGTCTTTATATTTCTTACCAGTAGGCAGTTTTACGCGAAGCCATTTTGGCTTTGCGACGCGCTCTGGCTTAGTAATAGTGAGTTCTTCTTGCATAGCATTTTTTATAGCGTTACAAAGATACTAAATAATGAATTGTGGGTTGTTACGCTTTCGCGAAAGCGTACTCTTAATATAATAATTGAAGTTCCTTGAGATCGTACTCATTTACAATATCATTTTCTTCTTGAAGCAGAAGTTTTCCAGACTCTGAAACACCTTTGATTATCCCAACAAACTGACGTCCACCTACCGAAATAAAAGTAGCAGGTTTATCTTTTTTAAATAAGTGAGCTTCGTAGTCATTTTTGATGGTGTTGAATTCTCCTTTGAGAAGTAGGTCAACATAGTGATGAAATCTCTTAAGTAGTAGCGATAAAATTTCTTCTAGCTCAAAATGAATCCCAGTTCTAGATTTTATAGAGGTAGCGCGAGGTACATTCTCCCAATGTGTCTGATTTACATTAAGTCCTACGCCTAAGATCATTGCGTCAAGTTGCCCGCCTTTTATGACACTTTCTATAAGTATGCCGCATATTTTGTCGTTATCTGTCAATATGTCGTTAGGCCATTTTACACGAACATTTTTTATAAGAAGTTTAGATAAAACATCTTTTACGGCGAGAGAAGCTGCCATAAGTGCATAAAATTGCTCGTTAATGGTAATTCGCTTTACTTTTCTAAAGACACTGAAGGTTAGGTTTTTACCACTCTCTGTTTGCCATTGAGTACCCATCTGCCCACGTCCAGCAGTTTGTTCTAATGCCCAGACTACAATGTCTTCCTCTGCGTTTTCTTCTTTGGAAATACGTTTGAGGTAATCATTAGTCGAGTCAATGGTATGAAGTTTGTCTATGCGCATATGTAAAACACCCAGTCTAAACTTGTGTTAAGACCGCAGAGTAATGTAAATTTGTAATAACTTTGTGTAAATTAAAGAATTTAATGGTAAATAAGGAAAAGAATACAGATCAATTAATTGCTAAGATTGTCGAGGGAATTGAAGATGTGAAGGGACAGAATATTGATATACTGGATCTTAGAGATATAGAAAATACGGTTTGTGATTATTTTATCATATGTGATGGAACATCAAATACCCAAGTGGGAGCTATCGTAAGTTCTATCCAAAAGACTGCTAGTAAAGCTTTGCAAGAAAAAGCATGGCATATCGAGGGTATGGAAAATCAAGAATGGGTGCTTATGGACTACGTGAACGTAGTCGTGCATGTCTTTCAAAAGCACATACGTGAATTCTATGATATAGAGAGTCTTTGGGGTGATGCTAAGATTACTACAATCCCGTCAGATTATTAAAAAAAAAAGATTAAATGGCTAAAGAAGAAAAGAATGCAGGTGGTACTCCGCCTAATAAACCTAAGTTTAGTTCTTACTGGATATACGGTTTAATAGTTATAATATTTATTGCAATCAGTATGCTTACTGGTAGCTCTGGGTTAGGTGAAGCGCAGAAAACTTCTCTTTACCAATTTGAAGAATACCTTGAAGCTGGTGATGTTGCCCGTGTAGAGATTGTAAATAAAAACTCTGTAAAGGTTTATCTTACTAAAGAAGCCGAAGCAAAGGAAGTTCACAATAAAGGACGAGCTACAGGTTTTTTAAAACCATCTGCCGGTGCTCCAGACTATCGTTTTGAAATAGGAGATCTACAGAATTTTGAAAATGATATCAACACAACGATTGATGAAAACAACCTAGACACTAGAGTTTCTTATGAGACGGAAGGTGATATGTGGGGGCTTGTTGCTAGTTTTCTTCCTTTCATACTTATCATAGGACTTTGGATTTTTATCATGAGACGTATGTCTTCTGGTGGAGGAGGAGGGCCTGGAGGTCAGATTTTTAACATAGGTAAGTCAAAGGCTAAATTATTTGACGAGAAAACCGATGTTAAGACTACATTTAAAGACGTAGCAGGACTTGAAGGAGCAAAAGAAGAAATACAAGAGATTGTAGATTTCTTGAAGAACCCAGAGAAGTATACAAGTTTAGGAGGTAAGATTCCTAAAGGCGCACTTTTAGTAGGACAACCAGGTACGGGTAAAACATTACTAGCAAAGGCAGTTGCAGGAGAAGCAAAGGTTCCTTTCTTCTCATTGTCAGGATCAGACTTCGTAGAGATGTTTGTAGGTGTGGGTGCTTCGCGTGTGCGTGATTTATTCAAACAAGCAAAAGAAAAATCTCCAGCTATAATATTTATAGATGAGATTGATGCAATAGGTCGCGCTCGTGGAAAAAACAACTTTTCTGGAGGTAATGATGAGCGTGAGAATACACTTAACCAACTTCTAACAGAGATGGATGGTTTTGGTACTAATACAAATGTGATTGTACTTGCTGCGACAAACAGAGCAGACGTTCTTGATAAAGCCTTAATGCGTGCAGGTCGATTTGATCGACAGATTTATGTAGATCTTCCAGATGTGCGTGAACGTAAAGAGATTTTTGAAGTTCACCTTCGTCCATTAAAAAAGGTAGATGATGAGCTTGATGTTGATTTTCTTGCAAAGCAAACTCCAGGTTTCTCTGGAGCAGATATTGCAAACATGTGTAACGAAGCTGCACTTATTGCTGCTCGTAAAGGAAGTAAAGCAGTAGGTAAGCAAGATTTCTTAGATGCGGTAGATCGTATTGTAGGAGGACTTGAAAAGAAAAATAAAATTATCACACCAGACGAAAAGCGCGCAATTGCTTTTCATGAAGCAGGACACGCTACAGTGAGCTGGATGCTTGAGCATGCTGCACCACTTGTAAAAGTGACTATTGTTCCTCGTGGGCAATCATTAGGAGCGGCTTGGTATTTACCAGAAGAGCGTCTTATCGTTCGTCCAGAACAAATGCTAGACGAAATGTGTGCTGCCTTGGGAGGTAGAGCAGCAGAAAAGGTAATCTTTAACAAGATATCCACTGGAGCTTTAAGTGATCTTGAGAAAGTAACTAAGCAGGCTAGAATGATGGTTACTGTTTATGGATTAAATGATAAAGTAGGTAACCTTACTTATTATGATTCTACAGGTCAATCAGATAGTAGTTTTACAAAACCCTATAGTGAGCAGACAGCAGAAATAATTGATAAAGAAATCTCTAATATTATAGAGGGGCAATATCAAAGAGCTATCGATTTACTTACTAAAGAAAAAGAAAAGCTTACCCAACTAGCAGAATATCTTCTTGATAAAGAAGTAATTTTTAAAGATAACTTAGAGGAGATTTTTGGAAAACGTGCTTTTGGAAATGTCGAAATTGAAGAAGCTTCTGAAGCTTCTGAAGATTCTGAAACTAAGCCATTAGTCTAGTTTTAGACTAATCGATTAAGGGATAGACCCTCAAAAAATCTTGATTGTACCTATGGTTCAGTCAAGATTTTTTATATTTGAATAATACACCAAGCGTTGAGCAAATCTATTGATGAGTCTTTTTAGAAAAATCTTTGGAAATACATCTAAATCAGATAGCCCCCATAGCGATAAAGAAGGTGAAGTGCGTAGTAAATACATGCCGGATATTAATACTCCAGCAGACGAGCGTTTCACAAAAAACTTTATCATAAATGGAGGGCGATTTTTGTATGCTCTTAATCAAGATGAGATCAATGAAAATTTTGATAACATTCTGTTAGAAAACGATTGGTACGAAGAAAATGTATTTTGTACAGATGATAACCTCAAAGATCTCTTTAAAGGATATAATCTTACTTTCGGTACAAATAAAGAAGCTCCTTTTTTTCTTACTACTTGTGAGAGTCTTGTAGCAAATGATGGTTCGCTGCTAGTGTGTTCAAAGCAGTTAAAGGAACTTAAGCTAAATGATTTGCCTGAGAATATTATTGTTTTTGGGACTACAAGTCAAATAGTAAATACAATAGGAGAGGGATTAAGGCTCATAAAGAATAGAAATTCTGGAAGTATACCTACTAACATTACCACTATTAAGAATTTTGAGTCAAAAGAAGATGATAAAGATTTTATGACCTATGGAAGTAGTACAAAGAATCTTTACCTATTATTGCTAGAAGACCTTTAATATGCGTGAAATAATTATTAGAGGGCTATCTGGATTGCTCTATGTGACATTACTGTTACTTGCTATTTTCTCATTAGAAACTACCTATCTAATAGTTTTTTTAGGTCTAGGAGTGGTAGTGTTATATGAGTTTCTCAAACTCATTGAGATAAAATCATTGCTTTCTTATATTTTGCTACTTGCTTGTGTAACTGTTTTATGTTACCTAAAGTTAGATAGAAGTGTTACTCTCATTTTTTTAGCGCTTACAATTACCGTAAACCTTTATCTCATTAAAAATCTTATTAGGCCTTCAGAGCGATATATTACAGTTGCTCAAAAGTATGCTTATACCATATTTTATATTATAGGAGGTGTGGTCTTTACTATGCTCCTGCCATCATATAAAGGAGAATATACCTCATTACTAGTAGCAAGCGTGTTTGCACTTATATGGATTAATGATACCTTTGCCTTTATAGTAGGTAAAAGTATAGGTAAGCATAAGCTGCTAGAACGTATTTCTCCTAACAAGACTGTCGAGGGTTTTGTGGGTGGATTAGTATTCTGTTGTTTGGCTAGTTTACTATTTTACTTTTTTACAGATCTTCTCGGTCTTCAGCTGTGGATAACTATAGCTATTGTTACTTCTGTTTTTGGAACTTTAGGAGATCTTATTCAATCACAGCTCAAGCGTCAAGCAGGGGTGAAAGATAGCGGGCGTATTATGCCTGGGCACGGTGGATTATATGATCGACTAGATAGTATCATATTTGCAGCACCATTTTTATACTTATTTTTAATTGTACTTGACTATGTTCCATAAAGAAGGATATAAAATTATAGTAATATCACTCGTTATTTTTACGGGACTTATATTAGTTGCTAATAGGTTTTTAGATAAAAACTGGTTGTTTTATTTAATAGCTATCGTATTAGGTGTGCTATTATATTTAGTACTTCAGTTTTTTAGAAATCCTGAACGTACTGCACCTAATGATGCAAATGTGCTTACCTCTCCTGTAGATGGTAAAGTAGTTGTTATCGAGGAGGTGTATGAGGCGGAGTATTTTAAAGATAAGCGTCTTCAGGTTTCTGTGTTTATGTCGCCACTCAATGTGCACGTAACACGTTATCCGGGAGGGGGGCGTATTGCTTACAGCAAGTATCATCCGGGTAAATACCTAGTAGCTTGGCATCCTAAATCAAGTACAGAGAATGAACGTACAACAGTTGTTGTGAATACAGATAAATTTGGTGACGTTCTTTATCGTCAGATTGCTGGAGCTCTTGCTAAGCGCATTATCAATTATGCAGAAGAGGGACAGATGGTAGTACAGGGAGACGATAGTGGTTTTATACGTTTTGGTTCTCGTGTAGATTTATATCTACCTATAGGAACAAAACTTGATGTAAAGCTTAATGATGTTGTAAAAGGAGCGCAATCGATAATAGCATCAATATAATGGATAAGAAGGTACTTCATGAAAAATTTGAAGAAGCCCTCCGAAAGGTGAGTAATGCTAAGCAGGAATTTCCGCCAGACGTATTGCTGCAGTTTTACGCGCTTTACAAACAGGCTACTCAAAAGAATACATTTAGTCACAATGAAGGCGAGCACGAGCTTGTGAGCGCCTTTAAGATTAATGCATTACTGCAAGTTAAGTCTATGACTACGCAAGAGGCAAAAGAAGCGTATATTGAAGCTGCAGATAAATATCTGTAAAAACAATTATTAGATTATACAAAAGAGCAAAGGCGCAGATATCATCTGCGCCTTTGTTGTTGTAATAGGTATTTGAAAGTCTAAGTCAAACTAGTAAGACGTTTTTCTAAAGCCTCAATTTTTGCTTCGGCATCTGCCATCTTTTGCTTTTCGATCTCAACCACCTTTTCTGGTGCATTGCTTACAAAGCGTTCATTTGATAGTTTCTTAGAAACAGATATAAGGAAGCCTTTCGTGTATTTGAGTTCTTCCTCAATTTTTGCAACTTCGGCCTCTACATCAATAGCGCCTGCAAGTGGTATGAAGTACTCATTAGATTTTACTCTAAAGGATAATGCTCCGTCTAGTGGCGCTTTCGCGAAAGCGATCTCACTCACATTCCCTAACTTCGAGATGATGCCATCATAGTCTGATGATGCTTTCTCATTGCTTAGAAGATGTAATTCTATCTGATCTTTAAAAGCTATGTTCTTACTTTTTCTTATCGTTCTTATTCCTGAAACAACTTGTGTAGCGTAGTCAAAATCTGCAATGATTTGCTCGTTTACTTCGCCTCCTTCTGGCCATTTATTGATAATTAGCGCTTCTTCTGGAGTACGTGTGGCGATTGTCTGCCAGATCTCTTCAGATGCAAAAGGGATAAATGGATGAAGTATACGTAGGTTGTTTTCAAATGCTGCAATTACTGCATCATACGTCTTACGATCAATAGGTTGTTGGTATGCTGGCTTGATAATCTCTAGTAACCAACCACAGAAGTCATTCCATACGAGTTTGTAACTCGCCATCAAAGCGTCAGAAATTCTATATTTTGAGAAGTGGTCTTCTATCTCAACAAGCGTCTGATTAAAACGGTTAGTGTACCATTCTAAACCTTGTGCGCTGTGTGCAGGTTGTGATATGGTCTCGTCTATTTCCCAACCTTGAATAAGGCTGAAGGCACTTAAGTTTTTCTTGATGAATCCTTTTCCTTGCTTAAGTAAATCTTCGTCAAACATAAGGTCGTTACCTGCGGCACTACTCAATAGTAGTCCTACACGTACACCATCTGCCCCGTATTCTTTGATGAGCTCTAGTGCATCTGGTGAGTTACCTAGTGACTTAGACATCTTGCGACGCTGCTTGTCACGTACTAGACCTGTCAGGTAAACATTCTGGAAAGGTCTTTTATCTGTGTACTCATATCCAGCAATGATCATACGCGCTACCCAGAAAAATAAAATATCTGGTCCCGTAACAAGATCATTTGTAGGGTAGTAGTAGTTAAACTCTTCGTTGTCTGGATTGCGTACTCCGTCAAAAACACTCATAGGCCATAACCATGAGCTGAACCAAGTGTCCATTGCATCTTCGTCTTGACGTAAATCTGCAGCAGTGAGGGAATCGTTTCCGGTACGCTTTCGCGAAAGCGTAACAGCATCCTCCATACTTTCGGCAACTACAAAATCCTCTTTTCCCTCTCCATAGAAGTAAGCAGGAATTTGCTGTCCCCACCATAACTGGCGAGAGATATTCCAGTCACGTATGTTCTCCATCCAGTGACGGTAGGTGTTTTCAAACTTTTTAGGAAATAACTTTACCTCGCCAGTTTCAAGCACAGCTTTTATGGCAGGTTTTACAAGCTCTTCCATTTTAAGGAACCACTGGTCAGATAGTCTAGGCTCAATTACGGCCTTTGTGCGTTCTGATGTTCCTACTTTATTAATGTGGTTCTCTGTTTTTACTAGAGCACCTATTTCTTCAAGTTCTTTTTTAATATTCTTACGACATTCAAAACGATCTTGACCTTCGTAATGAAGTCCGAAGCTGTTAAGAGAAGCGTCATCATTAAAGATGTCTATTACTTCAAGCTTATGTTTATCGCCCAGCATTTTGTCATTCTCGTCGTGTGCAGGAGTAACCTTTAGGCATCCTGTTCCAAATTCAAGATCTACATACTCATCTTCTATAATAGGAATCACACGACCACTTATAGGTACAATTGCTTTCTTTCCTTTGAGGTGTGTAAAGCGTTCGTCTGTAGGGTTAATGCATATAGCAGTGTCGCCAAAAATAGTTTCTGGACGTGTTGTGGCAATCGTTAACGTTTCATCAGAGCCTTCTAGTTTATAGTTAAGGTAATATAGAAGTCCTTGGCGTTCTTCATGTATTACTTCCTCGTCAGAAAGTGTAGTTTTTGCTTCTGGATCCCAGTTTACCATGCGGTAGCCACGGTATATAAGACCTTTGTCATAAAGATCTACAAAGGTCTTTATAACAGACTCAGACATTGCTGGATCCATTGTAAAGGCAGTGCGTTCCCAATCGCATGAAGCTCCGAGCTTTTTAAGCTGATCTAGGATTACGCCACCATACTCTTCTTTCCACTCCCATGCATGCGCAAGAAACTCCTCACGAGTAAGATCAGATTTTTTTACGCCTTGTTCTTTAAGACGTGCAACTACCTTTGCCTCTGTAGCAATAGAGGCGTGATCTGTTCCAGGTACCCAGCAAGCATTTTTTCCTAACAGTCGAGCACGGCGCACTAAAACGTCTTGAATCGTGTTGTTAAGCATATGTCCCATGTGTAAGACGCCAGTTACGTTAGGAGGAGGTATCACGATTGTATACGGTTCTCTATTGTCTGGTGTAGAATGGAAGTAATTATGTTCCATCCAGTAGCTGTACCACTTGTCTTCTACTTGGGTAGAATCATATTTTGATGCTATACTCATAGTTTGGTCTGATTATTGTCTTAAAGTAAGCAAAAGTAGGGATAACAGTAGGATTATTGTGTAGACAAAGTGCTATTTTTGGCACACATATACAGTAGCGCACCATGTTAATGTTAATATCATTCTTGGCAGGTGTTTAATTTGTAGTTACATTTGAAATCCCTCAAATATTTAAAATTATGAAAAAGGTACTATTTTTATTTGTTGCTATGCTTCTAGTAGTAAGCGTACAAGCACAAGAGAAAAAAGCTGTAATCACTTTTGATTCAGAAGTTGTAGATTATGGTGAAGTAGATTATGGTGCAGACGGTATACGTAAGTTTACTTTTACAAATACTGGAAATGACGTACTTATTGTTGCTCGTGTATACTCTACATGTGGTTGTACAATACCTAAGAAACCAGAAAATCCTATTCAACCAGGAGAAAAAGGAGAAATAGAGGTAAAGTATGACACTAAGCGTCCAGGGCCAATTAGAAAGACAATAACAGTTTATTCTAATGCTTCAGAAGTGCCACAAAGTCTCAAAATTAAAGGGACAGTAAAGCCAGAAGCTGGTCAATAATCAGATCACATAACTTGTATAAAAGACTGTCGTAATGGCGGTCTTTTTTTATGCGCTTTCGCGAAAGTAAAATACCCTTGCACGCGCTTTAAAAACACCAATAAATTCCGCATTTTTGTATAAAGAAAAATACATTATGCCAGCAATATCAAAGAAGGGGCTTGCAATGCCTCAATCACCTATACGTAAACTCGTACCATTTGCCGATGCGGCCAAAGCACGAGGAATAAAAATTCACCAACTTAACATTGGTCAACCAGACATTAAGACGCCAAAAGTAGCACTTGATGCTGTAAAAAATAATGATCTCGAAGTGCTGGCGTATAGCCATAGCGCAGGGTTTCAATCTTACAGAGATAAACTAGCTTCATATTATAGTAATCACGGTATTGATGTAACCTCTGAAGATATAATTATCTCTACAGGAGGGTCTGAAGCATTGCTATTTGCAATGGGAAGTGTTACAGATCCAGGTGATGAAATTATCATTCCGGAACCTTTCTATGCAAACTATAACGGATTTGCAACTGCAAGTGGCGTGACGGTAGTGCCTGTTATATCTACATTAGAAGAAGGATTTGCATTGCCTCCTATCTCAGATTTTGAAAAATTGATATCAGACAAGACAAAGGCAATCGTTATTTGTAATCCTGGGAATCCAACAGGATATTTATATTCTCAAGAAGAAATACGCCAGCTAGCAGAGCTTGTTAAGAAGCACGACCTTTTTCTAATAGCAGACGAGGTGTATCGTGAGTTTGCTTACGATGGTCACCAGCATCACTCAGTAATGAAGGAGCGTGATATTGACAATCATGCTATCATGATAGATTCTGTATCAAAGCGCTTTTCTATGTGTGGAGCTCGTATAGGGTGTATCGTAAGTCGTAATAAAGAGCTTATGAGCACTGCTATGAAGTTTGCACAAGCACGTTTGAGTCCTCCTACATTTGCTCAAATAGCCTCTGAGGCAGCATTAGATACTCCTCAGAGTTATTTTGATGATGTGATTGAAGAGTATGTGTCTCGTAGAGATATTCTTGTAGCAGGACTAGAAGCTATACCTGGAATAAAAGTAGCAAAACCTAAAGGTGCATTTTACTGTATCGCAGAGCTTCCTGTAAAAAATGCAGATGCTTTTGCACAGTGGTTACTAGAGTCTTTTGACTTAGATGGAAGAACAATAATGGTAGCTCCGGCAGCTGGTTTCTATAGTAGTGCAAACGTAGGTCTTAACCAGGTGCGTATTGCATATGTATTAGAAGAAAATCACTTAAAAGATGCTGTGGCCATTTTAAAAGTTGCCTTAGAGCAATATCAAGATTAATAATGGAGGTACTAGAAAACGTATCGCTTAAGAAGTATAATACCTTTGGTATAGATGTAAACGCTCGCTATTTTGCGAGCGTTTCTTCTATTGGTAGTTTAAAAGAATTACTTGCAGATGAGGCATATCCTAATCCTTTTATAATAGGAGGAGGGAGTAATATGCTTCTCACTAAAGACGTCGATAGGCTAGTGATTCACTGTGACCTTAAGAGTATTGTAGTGGTAGATGATTCATTTACTGAAGATGAAATCTTGCTTAAGGTAGCTGGAGGAGAAAACTGGCATGAGTTTGTATTGTATTGCGTAAACAACAACCTAGGAGGTGTTGAAAACCTATCTCTTATCCCTGGTAATGTGGGGACATCACCTATTCAAAATATAGGTGCTTACGGAGTAGAATTAAAAGATACTTTTTACTCATGTGAGGCAGTGCATAGGGCTACACAACAGGAACGTGTTTTTACACTTGATGATTGTGCCTTTGGATATAGAGATTCTGTGTTTAAAAATGAGCTCAAAGATCAATATGTAATTACGTCGGTGACTTTTAAACTTACAAAGAAGAATCATAAAATAAATACAGAGTACGGTGCTATTTATGACACGCTTAAAGCGAAAGAAATAACAAACCCAACCTTAGTAGATATCTCAAACGCTGTGATTGAAATACGCCAGTCTAAGTTGCCAGATCCCAAAAAGATAGGGAATAGTGGGTCATTTTTTAAGAATCCAGTAATCTCTCAAGCTCAGTTTACAGAGCTCAGAAAAGAGTATACCGAAATACCTTTTTACCCAATAGGTGATGAGCAAATCAAAGTTCCTGCTGGATGGCTTATCGAGCAAGCTGGTTTTAAAGGGAAAAGATTTGGAGATGCAGGTGTGCATGATAAGCAAGCTCTTGTATTAGTTAATCATGGTAATGCAACCGGAGCAGAAGTCTGGGGAGTTGCTATGAAAATTCAAGCAGCCGTAAATGAAATGTTCGGGATAAAGATTGTTCCAGAGGTGAATGTGATTTAAGCCCCAAAAAAATTAGATAAGAAGGTAGTTTTCGAATAAAGAAAGAGCAGCTCAATGGCTGCTCTTTTTCTATTTCTACGTTTTGTAGTCTATCCCTTTTTCGCGAAAGCGTAAAAAAAAGCCCCACTCGCATGGGGCTTTCTCAACTAAACTAGACTTGAGGCAATTCTAATTTCTAGGCATCATTACTCCGTCAATCACGTGGATGATGCCGTTAGAACCTTTCAAATCTGTAGCAATGATTTTTGCAGTGTTCCCTAGGTCATCTGTGAGTAGTACATCACCATCTTTAAAATAAGCAGTAAGGATATTTCCAGCAACGGTTATCATTTTAAAGGTGCCGTCTCCTATTGCTATTTGGTCAACAATATTAGTTGTGGTGAGATATGCTGGTATTATATGATAGGTAAGCGTAGTGGATAGTATAGCTTTATTTTCTGACTGCAGGAGGAATTGTAGTTTTCCTTGCTCAAGTTTGTCAAATGCTTCATTAGTAGGAGCAAATATGGTATATGGACCTTTTTCTTTGAGGGTAGAAACAAGATTTGCCGCTTTTATTGCTGCAGTAAATGTCGTGTGATTTTCAGAATGTAAGATAATATCTGCGATGTCCGATTGTGCATAACTGCTCAAGGAAAAGAATGAGATTACTGCAATTAAAATTATATTTTTGGGTTTCATAATAATACGCTGTTTACAGAGTTTATAGTAAAATCTTTTCCTTTCTTAATTATACGCACTAACTTGAAGTGTAGGATGGAATTGTATTCTTAAGATTTTGTTAATTCAAGAAAAACTTACTTTTTGAAGACATTTGTCGAAAAACATATTGTAGAACTCCTTAAAGCTGGAGATGAGCGTGCTATAGGGTTATTATATGACAACTATGCAGATGCTCTGTATGGTGTTGCGATTAAAGTGACCCACGATGAGGAGCTTGCTCAAGACGTATTGCAAGAATCATTTGTCAAAATTTGGAAAAACGCACATAAGTATGACGCCGATAAAGCGCGTCTGTTTACTTGGCTTTTTAGAGTAGTTCAAAACACGGCTATAGACAAGGTACGTAGCCGTAAAAGAAAAATGAATAAAGAAGTCCAAACAAACGATTCAAACGTATATCATGTACAGTCTACCTCGCTGGCAATAGAGCATATGGATATTCAAGAACACGCAAATGGACTTGAAGATAAATATAGAGTTGTAATTGACGCGTTGTTTTTTCAAGGAATGACCCAGCAAGAGGCAAGTGAAGAGCTGAACATCCCGCTAGGTACCGTAAAGTCTAGGTTAAAAATAGGCTTGCGAGAGCTGCGTAAACTGTTTGGAGTATTATTTTTTATGATCAGTACGTTATGAGTGATAGAGTTTCACAATTTTTAGAGAGCGATTTATTAGAGCGTTACCTTATGGGAACTACTTCGCCTATAGAGTCTCAGGAAGCTGAGCATTATATAGCTAAGTATCCAGAGGTGAAGCAAACTTATATAGAACTACAAGAAAATCTTGAGAATTATGCGGCGTCGTATGCTGTAAAAGTTCCTGAGGAATTACGTTCTACAATCGTAAATGTAGCAAGAACTAAGCCTAAGCGTGCTTTGCCTATTCTTGCAATTACTGCATGTATGATTGCAGCATTTTTTGGACTAGTTGCTATTATGATTTATAAGCAAAATCAAGAGTTACTAGATGATAGAAGGTTCACTTCAAACCTGCTTGAAAACTTAAATGATGATATCGTTTCAAATAGAGAGATGTTACAATCTGTAGAGGAGCAATTTATGATTCTCAATAATACATCAACCCAGAAATATATTTTACAAGGTAATGTGCGCGCACAGCGACTAGAGGCTGTTGCTTACGTTAACGAGCTAGAGCAGCGTTCATACATACACGTAAATACCTTGCCTGAGCTTCCAGACGAGCAAGTGTACCAGATGTGGGCATCTGTAGATGGAACACTAGTTCCTCTAGATATTCTCAAGGTTACAAAAGATAACCTTGTAGAGATTCCTTATGAGGAGCGTATGGCGAGTATTAATATTACAATAGAGCCTAAGGGTGGGAGTAAAGAAGCAACACAAGCAAATGAGGTTGCGACTATAAGTTTTGAGAATAACTAAGGACTTTCCTTCCTTTAAAAAACTTTTACTTCCTAATGCCTTTCTGTATCTTTGTGCAAAATAATTGTCATGGAGTTACTATTAATAACACTAGCCCTTCTTGCACTATCTGTAGCAGGTATTGCAATAAAAATTTGGGCAAAAAAAGATGGTAAATTTGCAGGTACCTGCGCTAGTCAAAGTCCTTTTCTTAATAAGAGTGGCGAGGCTTGCGGTATGTGCGGTAAAATGCCCGAAGAAATGGGTGACTGTTCTGTAGAGAAATAAGACCTCTATCTGTTGGAACACATTTTTACACTACTTTTTTATATATTTATAGGAGTCACGTTTATTAACGTGACTTTTTATGTTTTCTATTGGTTATTCGCTTTCGCGAAAATTTCTAATACCAATACAAGTTCGCTTCCTCCAGTTTCTGTAATTATTTGTGCCAAAAACGAGTCGGCAAATCTTCAAAAAAATATTCCAAAAATACTATCTCAAGACTATCCAGAATTTGAAGTTATTTTAATTAATGATGCATCTTCTGATGATACAGAAGATATAATGGAAGCATTTAAACTAGCCAATACTAATGTGCAGCAAGTAAATGTGGTGAATAATGAAACTTTTTGGGGTAATAAAAAATACGCACTTACGCTTGGAATAAAACGAGCGCAGCATAAGCACATGTTATTTACAGATGCAGATTGTGTTCCAGCATCAAATCACTGGCTGCAGCACGTGGCTTCCTCCTTTAGTGAAGAA
Organism: Dokdonia sp. Dokd-P16; assembly: GCF_003095655.1. Classification (NCBI taxonomy): domain Bacteria; kingdom Pseudomonadati; phylum Bacteroidota; class Flavobacteriia; order Flavobacteriales; family Flavobacteriaceae; genus Dokdonia; species Dokdonia sp. Dokd-P16. The sequence continues at coordinate 629,942 of NZ_CP029151.1, read as the reverse complement.
AAGGAAATTGTGTTAGGTTATGGTGCTTATGAGAAAATTAAAGGATCCTGGATTAACAAGCTCATAAGATTTGAAACTTTGATGACTGCCTTACAATATTTTAGTTGGGCAAAAGCGGGTAGACCTTACATGGGCGTAGGTCGTAACCTAGCGTATACCTCAGATGTTTTTTATGAGCAAAAAGGATTTATCAACCACATTAAAATTCAAAGTGGTGATGATGATTTATTTGTGAACGAGGCAAGCACACGAAAGAATACAGCGATACAGTTTTCTCCAGAATCATTTACAATTTCTACCCCTAAGAAAACTTTTGCAAGTTGGATAACTCAAAAGCGTAGACACATAAGCACTGCAGCGCACTATAAATTTCTTGAGAAATCATTGCTAGCGCTTTTTTATATAAGTCAGTGTTTGTTCTTAGTAGGAGCGGTTGCACTTCTTGTAACTCAGTTTAACTGGCAGTGGGTAGCGCTCATTATTGGTGTACGTTATTTATGTTCATGGATTACGGTAGGTTGTAGCGCTACGCGTTTACAAGAAAAAGATTTGACTTATTTATACCCTATTTACGAGATTACGTTGGTATGTGTGCAAATGAGTATCTTTATCAGTAACCTTATCACAAAACCTACACGGTGGAAGTAACCCCCGAAAAAATTATTTTAGAAATATCCCGAGCAAAAGAAGGAAAGCAAAGTGCTTTCAATTTCTTGCTCAATTCCTTTTGGAGTGAGGTGTATGGCTTCCAGCTCAAGCGTACTAAAAATGCTTACGACGCTGAGGATATTACCATCCAGACGTTTTCAAAAGCCTTTTCAAAAATAGATACCTATAAAGAAGAGTATAGATTTGCTACATGGTTAATTACGATATCAAAAAATATACACATTGATATTATTAGGAAAAAAGAGTCTTCTATAAGATCTCAGATCTCTGATCGTGATGACGAGCGAGTAAAGAAAGTTGCCGACTTAAACCCTTCTCCAGAAGATGTACTCATAAAAGAGCAGAATTTATCTGAATTACTAGCGTACATTAAAACTTTAAAGCCTCATTATCAAGAAATCATTAATTTGCGTTACTTTCAAGAAATGAGCTATAAAGAAATGGCAGAGCATCTTGAAGAACCTATGAGTAATGTAAAAGTGAAGCTTCTACGAGCTCGCAGATTACTCGCAGATGTAATTAAAACAGAAGATAATTGAAAGCTATACCCTTTAAAAAGTTAGGACCAGGATTATTATTTGCTGGTGCTGCTATTGGGGTTTCTCATCTTGTACAGAGCACTAGAGCAGGCGCCGATTTTGGCTTTGGTCTCCTCTGGGCTTTGATCCTCGTAAACATTATAAAATATCCATTCTTCCAGTTTGGACCTAGGTATGCCTCGGCAACTGGAAATAGTTTGCTAGTTGGCTATATGAAATTAGGTAAGCCTGTTTTGTGGGTTTATTTCTTTTTGACACTAGCTACTATGTTTACTATTCAGACAGCAGTAACCATTGTAACTGCAGGAATTGCTGTTCAGCTTTTTGGTATTACTAATGACGTAGCGATATGGAGTGTCGCAATTACAATACTGTGTGCTGCAATACTAGCCATAGGTAAGTATAGGATTCTCGATAAACTAATGAAGGTGATTATTATCACACTCACTATAAGTACGCTGGTGGCTGTCTTTTTTGCTTTTCGCGAAAGCGTAATTATTCAAGGAATGGGAACTCCGGCAAACTTGCTCCAAATTATACCAACCGAAGGAGCGGCTGTGGCATTTCTGATTGCTTTTATGGGATGGATGCCAGCGCCACTTGATATTTCTATATGGCATTCATTATGGACACTAGAAAAAAGAGATACGGGTAAGGATGCAATGCGCAATTCAATTTTTGATTTTAATATTGGGTATGCTGGGGCAATTGTATTAGGTATCTGCTTCATGACCTTAGGGGCATTAGTAATGTTTGGTAGTGGGGAGACTTTTTCTCCAAAGGGAGGTGTTTTTGCAGGCCAACTTATCAATATGTATACAGCAAGTCTGGGAGATTGGGCAAGCCTGCTTATTGGTGTGGCGGCATTTACAACAATTTTTAGCACCACACTTACTACATTAGATGCGTCTCCTAGAGCGCTAGAAGCTACCACCTCATTATTAGGTTTTGGTTTTAAAAAACGAGGGTACTTGTTTTATCTTATCGTCTTAATTCTTGGAACCTGTGGGACATTATTTTTCTTAATAAGCGAGATGGGAGCTCTTGTGAAAGTGGCGACCATATTATCTTTTCTTACGGCTCCGTTCTATGCCATTTGTAATTATTTATCTTTCAAGGACGAAAGTATTCCTAGAGAAGCGAGGCTCTCTAAAGGCATGGATTTGCTTAGTATTGTGAGTATAATTGCTTTGTTAGGCTTCAGCATCTGGTATGTAATTACGTTGTTTTAATATGCTGACACCTTTTTAACCTTTAAAATGACGTTGCAACTTTCATTTTAAATTGTATCTAAGTTATATCTTTGCCTCTTATGCAATTTGACTTACTTACAACAGATCCTGCATCTCAAGCGAGAGCAGGAAAACTTACAACAGATCATGGTGTCATTGAGACGCCTATTTTTATGCCCGTAGGTACGGTAGCATCTGTAAAAGGTGTACACCAGCGCGAGCTTAGAGAAGATATTAATCCAGATATTATATTAGGTAATACCTATCATTTGTATTTACGTCCTAAGATGGACATTATGCAGAAGGCAGGTGGATTACATAAGTTTATGAACTGGGATCGACCTATTCTTACAGATAGTGGTGGGTATCAAGTGTACTCATTATCTAATAGACGTAAGATTAAGGAAGAAGGAGTGCGTTTTAAGTCTCACGTAGATGGGTCTATGCACTTATTTACACCAGAAAATGTAATGGAAATTCAGCGCCAGATAGGTGCAGATATTATGATGGCATTTGATGAATGTACGCCATATCCATGTGATTACCGTTATGCAAAGAGGTCTATGCATATGACGCATAGATGGCTAGATCGTTGTATAAATCATTTTAATAAAATCCCAGCGTTGTATGGTCATGAGCAAGCCTTATTTCCTATTGTGCAAGGGAGTACTTATAAGGATCTAAGAGCTCAATCTGCCGAATATATTGCAAATGCAGGTGCTTTTGGAAATGCCATAGGTGGTCTCTCTGTAGGAGAGCCAGCAGAAGAAATGTATGGGATGACAGAGGTTGTAACTGCTATATTGCCTAAGGACAAACCTAGATATTTGATGGGAGTGGGTACTCCTATAAATATTTTAGAGAATATTGCGTTAGGTGTAGATATGTTTGACTGTGTGATGCCTACAAGAAATGCTCGTAACGGAATGTTATTTACTGCCTACGGTAGTATAAATATTAAAAACCTGAAATGGGAGGATGACTTTTCTCCTATAGATGAGATGGGGCTTACTTGGGTAGATACAGAATATAGTAAAGCCTATCTTCGTCACCTGTTCAAATGTCATGAGTTATTAGGAATGCAAATCGCAACCATCCACAATTTAGGTTTTTATATGTGGTTAGTGCGTGAAGCTCGTAAGCATATTATTGCAGGAGACTTTGTGACTTGGAAAGAAATGATGGTAAAACAAATGGATAATCGTTTATAATTGAAAATTCTAGATTGGTATATAGTAAAGCGATACATCGGGACATTTGTCACGATGCTTGTGCTGTTTATACCTATAGGTATCATTGTAAATCTTGCAGAGAAGATTGATAAAATCTTAGCAAACGAAGTTCCTTTTGGTGAGGTGGCTTTATATTATCTCAATTTTACAATATACTTTGCAAATCTTCTTTTTCCTTTATTTCTGTTTTTGTCGGTCATTTGGTTTACCTCAAAACTAGCAAACAATACGGAGGTTATTGCCTTCTTGAGTAGTGGAGTATCCTTTTATAGATTCTTAAGACCATATATAATAGGGGCGACCATAGTTTGTGCAGGGGCCTTTTTCTTAGGGACTTATCTTGCTCCACGTGCAAATAAGGGCTACAACGAATTCATTTTTGAATACCTAAAGAAGAATAAAAAAGATCGAGATACACAAAACGTCTATCGACAGATTGATACAGGAGATTATATCTATGTGAGCAGTTTTACGCCACGTACTAAGACTGGGCGTAATTTTACTTGGGAGCATTTTGAAGGCAATAAGATGACTTACAAAATGAGTGCTACGCGTATTAGATATAATGAGGAGGATACTACTTATACCTTAAATAGTTTTAAGAAGAGAACGATTACAGAGGATGGTGATATACTTGAAAGTAAAGCAAAGTTAGATACGGTATTCAATTTTGATATGGATGATCTCACTCCTGTAGAATATATTGCAGAAACTTTGAGTACTCCAGAATTGAGAGAGTTTATAGCTAAAGAAAAATCAAGAGGATCTTCTTACATAAGTCGTTATGAAGTAACCTTGCAAAAACGCTATAGTTTACCCGTCGCAGCATACATTCTCACAATTATAGCAGTAGCTGTAAGCGCTATGAAGCGTCGTGGAGGGATGGGTATCAACCTTGCCTTTGGAATTGTGCTTGCTTTTGTTTTTATATTCTTTGATAAAGTTTTTGGAACACTTGCAGAACAATCAGATTTTCCACCATTGATTGCTGTATGGACACCTAACATACTTTTTGCTATACTAGCAGTATATCTTCTACGCAATGCAAAACGATAAGCTTAAAGCATACCTTCACTTTCACCTGATAGTATTTATTTGGGGATTTACAGCAGTACTCGGAGCGCTTATAACTATAGATGCCGTGCCGTTAGTTTGGTTCAGAATGGGCTTAGCAAGTATATTTATATTTGCATTTATAAAGATACGAGGAGTGTCTCTTGCAGTATCACGTAAAACATTAGTAGGTTTTGCTATTGCTGGTTTAGTCATTGCGGTACACTGGCTTACTTTCTTTGGAGCAATTAAGGAGTCTAATGTATCTATTACACTTGCTATGATGAGTACAGGAGCATTTTTTACAGCTTTACTCGAACCCATATTTTATAAGCGTAAAGTAATCTGGTATGAGTTACTTTTTGGAGCTATCGTTGTAGGGGCACTATATGTTATTTTTGAAGTAGAAACTGCTTATCAAACGGGAATATTATTAGCTTTATTTTCTGCATTTTTATCGGCAGTATTTACGTTGATAAATGGAAAGTTTATAGAAAATCATCATCCTACAAAAATATCTTTTTACGAGTTACTCATCGGGAGTCTGTGTGTGACAGTCTATCTTGTGGTTGCAAGGCCAGATACATTCTTTTCTGCACAGTTTTTTGCTCTAGCTACTATGGATTGGGTTTATATAGGGGTACTTTCCTCTGTATGTACAGCATATGCCTTTATAGCGGCTGTAGCGGTAATGAAACATTTAAGTCCATATACAATCATGCTTACCATTAATCTTGAACCAGTATATGGAATATTACTAGCCTTTCTAGTGCTAGGAGATGCAGAACAAATGAGTAAAGAATTTTACTATGGCGCGCTTGTAATTCTCGCCGTAGTTATTGCAAATGGAGTGCTTAAGAATAGTAAAAAATTCAAGGCTGTTAAAGAGGCTTGAGTCTCTTAAGAAAACCATTATATTTGTAGACTATACCTAACCGAAAGCAAAGCGCCATTGTGCGTCTTAAAACCTTGAGAATGGAATATTTAGATTTCGAATTACCAATCAAAGAGCTTGAAGAGCAACTGGAAAAATGTGCCTTAATAGGCCAAGAGAGCGATGTAGACGTTACCCAGACTTGTAAGCAAATAGAAAAAAAACTAGCTGCTACTAAAAAGGATATTTATAAAAATCTTACTGCTTGGCAGCGTGTTCAATTATCAAGACACCCTAATCGTCCTTATACTTTAGATTATATAAATGCTATCTGTGGTGATACTTTTTTGGAGCTTCACGGAGATCGCAATGTAAAAGATGACAAAGCAATGATAGGTGGCCTAGGAAAGATAGGTGATCAGTCATTTATGTTCATTGGTCAGCAAAAGGGTTATAATACAAAAACAAGGCAGTACCGTAACTTCGGTATGGCAAATCCAGAAGGTTACCGTAAGGCATTACGCCTTATGAAAAGCGCCGAGAAATTTGGAGTACCTGTAGTTTCTATAGTGGATACACCAGGAGCATACCCAGGTCTTGAAGCAGAAGAGCGTGGACAAGGAGAAGCTATTGCTCGTAATATTCTTGAGATGACACGTCTTAAAGTGCCTATTATTGTGATGATCATAGGAGAAGGAGCAAGTGGTGGAGCCTTAGGAATAGGTGTAGGTAACAAAGTGCTTATGCTTGAAAATACTTGGTATTCTGTAATCTCACCAGAGTCATGTTCTTCAATTTTATGGAGAAGCTGGGAGTATAAAGAACAGGCAGCAGAGGCTTTAAAGCTTACAGCTACAGATATGAAAAAACAGAAGCTTATAGACGAGATTGTAAAAGAACCATTAGGCGGAGCGCATGCAAACCGTCCAGAGGCTTTTCTTACTGTAAAAGAATCAATATTAAAAGCTTTTGACGAATTTAAGAACTTATCACCAACAGAACTCGTGGAACAAAGGATGAATAAATATTCAGAAATGGGAGTCTTCAAAGGCTAACAAGACCTTTTTCACTTGATGCCATAATCCGCGCTTTTCCAGTGCGGATTTTTTTACCCTTATTAACAATATTTTCTAGTTATTAACAGTTCAATTGTTAATGACCTGTGAGTACTACGCTTTCGCGAAAGCGTATCTCGCATAACTATTTATTTACTTTCGTAGCTATGGAACAAACGAAGCCGAAGCCAGCATATAACACTTCTAAGGGTCAAGTAATTAGCCTTGAAAAAGGGAAGATACCGCCACAAGCGCTTGATCTTGAGGTTGTTGTGCTTGGTGCGCTTATGATTGATAAGAAAGGTGTAGATGAGGTAATTGACATTTTATCACCAGAGGTGTTCTATAAAGAACAACACAAACATATTTTTGAAGCGATAAGAGTACTCTTTGAAGAAGGGCAACCAGTCGACTTATTAACTGTTTCTGAGCAGCTTAAGAAGATGGGTAAGCTCGATACAGCTGGAGGTGATTATTATCTGATCCAACTCACACAAAAAGTAGCTTCTTCTGCTCACATAGAGTATCACGCTCGTATCATCTTACAGAAGTTTATACAGCGTTCACTCATCAAAATTTCTAATGAAATTATTGAAGAAGCATATGATGAAACAACAGATGTATTTGACCTTCTAGATACTGCCGAAACAAAACTGTATGAAGTAACGCAAGGAAACGTAAAACGTAGTTCTGAGAGTGCTCAGAACCTTGTAATACAAGCGAAAAAGAGAATTGAGGAGATTGCAAATCAAGAGGGACTATCAGGTATTCCTACTGGTTTTCATAAAGTAGATGAGCTTACTTCTGGATGGCAACCATCAGATTTAATTATCGTTGCAGCTCGTCCAGGTATGGGTAAAACAGCGATGACGCTTACGATGGCTCGTAACATGGCAGTAGATCAAAATATACCAGTAGCATTCTTCTCGCTGGAGATGTCTTCCGTACAGTTGATTACTCGTTTGATTTCTTCAGAAACGGGATTGTCTTCAGAAAAACTGCGTACAGGAAAGTTAGAGAAGCATGAATGGGAGCAGCTCAACGTGAAAGTAAAAAGCTTAGAGAAAGCGCCTCTATTTATTGATGATACACCATCACTTTCTATTTTTGACTTGCGTGCAAAGGCAAGACGTCTTGCATCACAGTTTGGGATTAAAATTATAATGATTGATTACCTGCAATTAATGACGGGTGGTTCTTCACAAAAGGGTGGAGGAAACCGAGAGCAAGAAATCTCTATGATTTCTCGTAACCTTAAAGCACTTGCAAAGGAACTTTCTATACCAGTAATTGCACTGTCACAGTTGTCACGTGCGGTGGAGACGCGTGGAGGTAGTAAAAGACCTTTACTTTCTGACCTTCGTGAATCTGGAGCGATCGAGCAGGATGCAGATATTGTATCTTTTATCTACCGTCCAGAATACTATAAAATTGAAGAGTGGGATGATGATGAACGCAGCCCAACAGAAGGACAAGGAGAGTTTATCGTTGCAAAACACCGTAACGGTGGTCTCGATAACATACGTCTTAAGTTCGTTGGTCACTTAGGTAAGTTTGATAACCTTGATGACTTCTCTACACCATACGAGTTTGCAAGTAGTATGAATGCTGCGGCAAATGATGACACATTTAACCCTAATGCATTACCTAGTGCAGATGATGCTTTTGGAGGTCCACCACCAGGACTCCCAAGTGAGAATGAGGATGATGATGTTCCTTTTTAATTTCAGATGATTAGTCTCAAAATAGAAGTTGATTCTTTGAACAATCTTTTCAATAATCAAAGATATTTTTGAATGTAATAAACGATGTATGTTCTTTGATAAAGAAAACAATAAATTTCCTTATTCATCAAGTCGTAAAAGAGCAAGAGAAAATGCTGAATTATACGAAAAAGAATTAAAGCATAAAATGGAATCAAGTAGGATTACGTTGAAAAGTATTTATTTACTTTTTCTATTTGTTTTTATTTTGGGATTTATAATATGGGGTGTAGATAATTATAACGTCAATTATTTTTTGAAAAATTCTGAACGAACAAAAGCTAAAGTATTAGATGTAGTTCAACATCGTGATTTAAATGCTTCAGGATGGGGTTCAGCAGCCTATGACTATTACAATTTAAAATTGAAATATGTGATAAACACAGATACACTATCTGCAATTGTTAAATTCGAAACATATCAAAATTCTACTTATTTAAATGAGATACCAAAAATCGGCGATTCATTATATATACTATATATAGTAAAGGAACCTTCTAAAGTTCGTTTAGAAAATTGATATTTTATGATTCCATCAGGATGTTTTGTGGCACCTTTCTTGTCATAACAATTCCGTAAATTCAACGTTATAAAATTGACAATGAAGAAACTACTTATTTTATCCTTTTTGATATTGAATTTCGCTTTCGCGAAAGCTTCATATATCCTCATACCTATGGATATAGAGACACAAAGGGAGCATCTTAAAGCATATGGAATTACATACTGGTCACTTGATAAAAACCAAAAAGTAAAGTGGTTGCTTAACTATAGAGGCGGCTCATTTTTACTGCCAGATACCGAAGAGGTACGCAGAGAGTGCACTATACGTGGTGTTTCATATGAAGTATTATCAGACGGACAAACGGAACAAATTCTTACGGAAATAGCGAGTCCTTCTCAAAATATGGAAGCTGTAGTGCTAGAAAAAGCGCCAAAAATTGCCGTGTACACACCAGACAGTAAAGTGCCTTGGGATGATGCCGTGACCATGGTGCTTACTTATGCAGAGATTCCTTACACTACTATTTACGATACAGAAGTACTGAGTGACCAGCTTATTTTATACGACTGGTTGCACCTACACCATGAAGATTTTACAGGACAGTTTGGAAAATTTTATGGATCCTACCGCGCCGCGCCTTGGTATATAGAAGAGAAAAAAGCAGCCGAAGCACTTGCTGCCAAATTAGGTTACGATAAAGTATCTAAGGAGAAAGGCGATGTAGCTCTTAAAATACGTGACTATGTTGTGGGAGGTGGTTTTATGTTTGCAATGTGTAGCGCGACAGATAGTTTTGATATTGCGCTCTCTGCTGAGGGAGTAGATATTTGTGAACCAATGTTTGACGGAGATCCTAGCGAACCAGGATATACTTCAAAAATAGACTTCCAGAAAACATTTGCTTTCAAAAACTATAGTCTAGAACGTTCTCCTACTACATACGAGTTTTCATCTATAGATATGACGAGTAAACGTAAGATTCCTTTTCAAACAGATTACTTTACCTTAAAAGATTATAGTGCAAAATGGGATCCTATTCCTACGATGCTTTGTCAAAATCATACGGCTCTTGTAAAAGGCTTTATGGGACAGACTACGAGTTATGATCCAGAAACTATCAAGTCTAATGTGCTAGTAATGGGAGAAAATCTTACAAATGGTGAGGCGAGATACATTCACGGGATTAAAGGAAAAGGATTTTTTACCTTTTATGGAGGTCACGATCCAGAAGATTACCAGCACAGAGTAGGTGATCCTAAGACAGAATTAGAACTACATCCTAACTCGCCTGGTTATCGTTTGATCTTAAATAATGTACTGTTTCCAGCAGCACGCAAGAAAAAGCAAAAAACATAATAACATTGAATAGAGTATTTATCATACTAATTGCAATAGCCTTTGTATCTGTCTCTGATGCTCCAGAACGACTTCCTTGGCATAGCCAGCGTATACTGCAATGGTCAGATTTTAAAGGAACACCGAATTCTTTAGAACGCTGGGCAGCGATTTCTAGTACAGGTATCAGTCAAGGATATGCTTCTAATGGTGAGGGGTATATAGATAAAGCGAGCTTAACTGTTACTGCTCATTTTTATCCTGAGTATTCATGGGTGCGACATCAAGAAAAGAGCAAACATCTTCTGGCTCATGAGCAAACACATTTTAATATTACAGAAGTGTATGCACGTAAGCTTGAAGATAAAGTAGCCTCGTTTACGTTTACTTCAAATAGTCTTGAAGAAATTAAAATGCTCTATAAAGAAGTAGAGGAAGAGCGCATCGCTACTCAGCAATTATTTGATAAAGAGACTAACCACTCTATCGATCATATGAAAGAATTACAATGGGAGCTTAAAGTCACAAGATGGCTAAAAGGTGATTTTCAAGATTAGAAATCTCAATGTTGTATCTAAAAGAAAAACCCGAATTTCTATTACAGAAATTCGGGTTTTGTATGTTGTATAAAATCTAAAGACTAGTTGTAGAATGGTACTTCTACACGAGCATTACCCCACGCCATGTGAAGGTGAGCTCCTTGATCTACTGGCATAAATTCCATTCCAAAATACTCGATAGCATCATCTGCTTGTGTTACCGGTACTGTGATACGAGCTACATCATTTGCTTCTTTGTAGAAGTAAGAACCCCATACATTAAGGTCAGAGTTTAAAATGATGGTCCACTCAGCACCATTAGGCATTGCATACATTGTGTACGTTCCTGCTTTTACTGGCGTCGTTCCTAGTTTCATATCCTTGTAAAGAGTAATCTCTGCTGCTTCATTTGCACCAAGTCTCCATACTTTACCGTCTGGAGCAAGTTTTGAAAGCTCACGCTCTTTAAGCTGAGGGCGGCTATATGTTACTTTTACTAGCTTATTTGATTCCTTGTAATTAGATGGAAAAGCCGCTTGATCCATTGGGCTTTTATCTACATTAAAATCTTGTGCATTCACAGATGGTGCAGCAACAAATGCTAGTGCCACCATAGCAGTCATAAAAAACTTTTTCATAATAGTAATATTGTTTTAGAGTTAATTAGTCTTGAAATAGCTCTCAAGGCTCCTTCAAAGTTATGTTGTAAGTCTCACAAAAGTGCTAAAACTTTCAAAATGTTTTAGAAGTACGCTTTCGCGAAAGCGTATACCTTCACATTAATACGTTTATGTGTAATAAAGTTATAATATGTAACTGTATTTATATTCTTCGTTTTATTAATGGAAGTGTAATTGCATATTTGCCTTATCAATAACAATAAATATATAAAATCATGTGTGGAATTGTATGTGCCTTTGATCTCAAGGAGAAAGCCGAAGATTTACGTCCTCAATTATTAGAAATGTCAAAAAAAATACGCCACAGAGGGCCGGATTGGAATGGGGTTTTTAATAATGAGAATGCCATCATGACACACGAACGTCTGTCTATAGTAGATCCAGCTTCTGGGAAACAACCGTTATTTTCAAAAGATAAGAGTCTTGTACTCGCAGCAAATGGAGAGATATATAACCATAAAGAATTGCGTGAGACCTTAACTGGTGATTACGAGTTTCAAACAGCATCAGACTGTGAGATCATACTCGCACTTTATAAAGAACACGGTCACGACTTTTGTGACAAGCTCAATGGGATTTTTGGCTTTGCACTATATGATGTGGAAAAAGACGAATATTTTGTAGCTCGTGATCATATGGGAATTATTCCGCTATATATGGGATGGGATCAACACGGGACTTTTTATGTAGCTTCTGAGTTAAAGGCACTAGAAGGTGTTTGTTCAAAAATTGAATTATTTCCTCCAGGACATTATTACTCTAGTGTGAGAGGAGAGCTTACACGCTGGTATTCTCGTGACTGGATGGAATATGATAACGTAAAAGATAGCGAGTCAAGTATAGAAGAGTTGCACGATGCACTTGCGGCATCTATAAAGCGCCAACTTATGAGTGATGTGCCTTATGGGGTATTACTTTCTGGAGGTCTAGACTCATCCATCACAAGTGCGGTTGCAAAGCTATATGCAGAAAAGCGTATAGAATCTGGTGATGAGCAAGCTGCATGGTGGCCACAGTTACACTCTTTTAGTATAGGACTTAAAGGTTCTCCAGATCTTGCAGCTGCTCAGGTGGTAGCAGATCATATAGGGACAGTGCATCACCCTATTGAGTTTACAATACAAGAAGGACTAGATGCTATACGTGATGTAATCTATCATCTAGAAACGTATGATATCACCACGATAAGAGCGAGTACGCCTATGTACTTAATGGCACGTGTGATTAAATCTATGGGAGTGAAAATGGTACTCTCAGGAGAAGGAGCAGACGAGATTTTTGGAGGATATTTATACTTTCATAAAGCACCAAATGCAAAAGAGTTTCATGAGGAGACTGTGCGTAAACTAGATAAATTACACATGTATGACTGTCTACGTGCAAATAAATCACTTGCAGCCTGGGGTATAGAAGGACGTGTTCCTTTCTTAGATAAAGAATTTATGGATGTCGCAATGCGCCTTAACCCTCAAGATAAAATGATAACTAAGGAGCGTAAGATGGAAAAATGGATCTTGCGTAAGGCTTTTGAAAAGTATTTACCAGAAAGCGTAGCCTGGAGACAGAAAGAGCAGTTCTCAGACGGTGTAGGTTATTCATGGATTGATAGTCTTAAGGAAGTAGTAGATGAAGCTGTGAGCGCAACTCAAATGGAAAATGCACATCATAGATTCCCTATCCATACGCCTCAAAATAAAGAAGAGTTTTACTACCGTACCATTTTTGAAGAGCACTTCCCAAGTGATGCTGCAGCGCTCTGTGTACCATCTGTGCCAAGTGTAGCTTGTAGTACACCTACAGCACTAGAATGGGATGAAGCCTTTAAAAACATGAATGATCCATCTGGAAGAGCGGTGGCTTTTGTACATGATGATGCTTATTAAGAATATGTAAATTGTTAAATAGAAAAACCGCTTTATCTTAAAAGATAAAGCGGTTTTTTAATGCGTGAAATTGAATGACATTTATTTAATCAATACTCACTTTATTGATAGTAAATTTCATATCTCCTAGAGGACCTGTAATTTCATTAATTCTAGAGTTGGTGTAGTATAAATCACCTTTGTAAATACTAAAGGTATCTGCCCAGCGCACTTGGTCACCCTCAATAAGTGTAGAAACTTCTTTAGTGTTAGTATCCATTTTCATCACCTTATTATTTTCTAAGTCGGCGAAGTATAGGTTACCAGAATCATCAAGTATCATCCCATCTGGTGCGCTCGTTTTTTTAACTAAAGACACGCTATTTTCTATCTCTTCTTGTGTGCCATTAATAAGTGTTGCTGTTGGGATAGCATATAAGCTATAACCACTTAATGCGTGGTAATATAAAATGTCATTATTTACATCTAATGCAATACCATCAGAATGTACTGTGTTCTCCCAAGTACTGCCATCAGGAAATGTAAGTTGGTTTACTTCAGCTAGTGTTGAGGTGTGCTCATTTAAAACTCTTTTAGATTCGCCAGACTCAAGATCTAAAACTACAAGTCCTGCATGTCCAGAGTCTGTAAAGTAAGCCTTATTGTTTTTTGCATCTATACGCACATCGTTTATGTATGAGTCTTTATGGATGCTACTTTCTGTAATAGTGTAGGTGCGTTTTAATGAGTTTGTCGTTAAGTCGAATACAAAGATTTTAGGGTTATCAATCACTCCGCCAAATAGTGGATTACGAGTATCCACTACATACAGATCATCTTTAAATGCAACTACAGATTGCACCGCTACAAAAAGCGAATCATTAATTTCTTTTCCATCTTCCCATGTATTCCACTGTTCATTAGGAAATGCGACTGACTCATTATTTTCTAATACTTCAACTACAGAGTTTTCTACACCTTTTCTCCATCTTGGGAAATTAGCAAATATTCTTCCCTCATTACTCACCGTTACACCTGTAACCTGTTGTCCTGTAAAAGAAGCTACTTCAGTGATTACAGGGCTTTCTTGGGTGTCTTCTACTTCTTTTGTTTCTGTAGCGTTCTTGCAGCTTATAATAGAAAATATAACAAGCAGCGATAGTATTGTTTTGTTCATAATATGAGTTTTATAATGTATGGTACTTCTTTAACCTTGCAAAGATAGTACGGCTATACACGCCTAGCGAATAGAAAGTGTTAGGCTTATTATAAAATTCAAAAATATTGTTGAGGTTATGTAGTAACGTATTCCTTTAAATCAGAAATTAAGATATCTGTGAGTTCGCGCTCATTACCAAGGCTTGTCTCTGTAAAAATAAATCCAAATACGGGATAGCTATGTATATCTAGTGGCCTTACTAATACTGGTTTTTCAAACTTTGCAGCTATCTTTTTGTAGTCAAAACTTTTGATATCTTCGGCAGGGATGCCTGTGCTATTATCTAGTATGATAATGCTAAAGACTTTATCTTCCTTGCCTTTAAATATGTGGTCCCAGTTAGGTTTTTTGCTTTCGCGAAAGCATACATAAGAATTAAAATCTACGGTAACACCAAGTGAGTCGCCTGTAGTACAAAATCCTCCAAAACGCAGCGGATTAATCTCAATAGGTGTGATTTTTCCAGAAGCATCTATGCGTATCTCTGCATGTGCTGGAAAATTCTTGAGTTGTAACTCTTGTCCTAATGCGTTTAGAAATTCATGTATGGCAGCACTATGTATGGTGATAATCTCTTTTGAGGTGCAATAAACGCGATCACTAGTGTCCTTTCCAGAAGAAAATAGGTGGTGTAAAATGTTTAAAATAACAACCTCACCGTTTGCATTGTGATAGTAATCTATAGCAAATTCTTCTCCTTGAATAAATTCTTCAATAATGAAATATGTGGTGTCCAGTACATTTTTAGGAAAAATACTTTTGAGCTTCTCTGGGTGTAGCTCATTCTTTGCTTGCTCCCAGTCGTTTTGATCTTGAATGATATGAACACCTATACTGAAAAAGCCAACACTGGGTTTTATAACAAAAGGAAATTTTAAGGTAGCCGAATCTAGAAGATGTACATCAGTTAGAGAAAGCTTTTGAAAATGAAAATCTGGAAACAAGCTTTTAGTAAGCTCTCTGAACTGGACTTTATCCTTTAAAATATTTATCTGGCGAGCAAGTGTGCTATCTCCTAGGTGCTGTTCTATCCATACTAACGCATTTTCTGAGTTAGAGTATAGCGTTGTATCTGGATTATCTTTATAAATAGCTACCGCATCCTGCTCATCTATCCAGTTAAGCGTGTCATCTTGAGCGATGGACTTTGCCACGGGAGTTGCAATAATGGGATAGTCATTTTCCTTTATAGTCGCAATAAGAAAATCTGATGCAAATGGCTTATCTATTAAAAACATAATGATGGTTATTGTGAGGAATTCTAATTAAACTTTAAGCCGTAGCGGTTCCAAAATAAGCACTTATTCCGCTTAAAATACTTTGTACAGCATATGCGGCCAAGATGAGTCCCATTATTTTACTAATGACTGTAATCCCGTAGTTACCTATGCGTTCTTGAAGTTTATTTGCTCCAAGTAAAATCAAGCAAGTAAGTCCTATCACAAATAGCACGAGCGCTGTAGCTATAAACTGCTCTTGTATGGAGTAAATGTGATTATCTGTCATTAAAACTACTGCCATAATTGCCCCAGGTGAAGCAATAGATGGTATCGCAATAGGGAAAATGGTAACGTGTTTGTAATCTGTAATCTTGCTTTTTTCCTCCTCTGGTTTACCATCGCCAAAAATCATAGTCAGCGCAAATAGAAATAGTATGACACCTCCAGAAATCTGGAAGGCATTTAAGGATACAGACATACCCTCAAGAATGAGCTGCCCTATCACAATAAAAAATAAGAGTATTAAAAATGCTATCACAGAAGCTCTAATAGCAATTTTCTTTTTGTGACGTAAATCAAATTCTTTTGTAGCTTCTAGATATACAGGGATAGATCCTATAGGGTCGATCACTGCAAAAATGAAGAAAATGGAAGTGATGATTTCAGACATTTGTCGCTTTATTAATGAAATGTAAATGTACTATTTTCTCATTCTTCATATTCTCAAATTGTAAGACCCTTTTAAATAATATAAGGTGTCTGTATTATCAAGTGGACTGCTTTTAGAACTTGTAATCCTAATATAAACTGATGTTGATTTATTGCTAAGATGCAGATATTCAGACTAAAGCATTATATTTAGGGCTTATGGCAATAAAAACATCAACAGACGCAGCTTCCTATATTTCTATAAAAAATTGGTCTGAAGATGATAGGCCCCGAGAGAAATTGATGATTAAAGGGCGATCTGTATTATCTGATGCAGAGTTAATCGCTATTTTAATAAGTTCTGGATCTCGTGAAGAAAGCGCAGTTGCACTAAGTAAGCGCATTCTCTCACAAGCTGAGAATAATCTTTCAGAGCTAGGTAAGTTTTCGGTAAAAGATTTAATGAAATTTAAAGGAATAGGAGAGGCAAAGGCAGTTACTATTGCTGCTGCGCTAGAACTAGGGAGAAGGAGAAGTGGTGGAGAGACGCTTTCGCGAAAGCGTATTTCTTCCTCAAAAGATGCTTATCAAATTTTACAACCTATAATAGGAGAGCTTGGTCATGAGGAATTCTGGGTGCTTTTTTTAAATAATTCAAATAAGGTGCTACGCAAGGAACAAGTGAGTAAAGGCGGACTTACGGGAACATTAGTTGATGTGCGGTTAGTCATGAAAACAGCTATAGAACTCAGTGCTGTCGGTATGATTTTAGGACATAATCACCCTTCTGGAACTCTTAAACCATCTCAGGCAGATAAGTTACTTACGGCCAAACTAAAAACGGCTGCGCAGAGTCTAGATATCCAAGTCTTAGACCATATTATTGTGACCGAAAAGCAGTATTTTAGCTTTGCCGATGACGGCATTCTATAATCACTGTCTGCCTCATGTTACTCGTTTATACGCATAAAATTACACCTCGTGTTTCATATACATTCAAGCATATATGTACGCGTATTCTTGGAGTGCCAGTGCAGTTCACTAGTAAGCTAGAAGCTTTTATCGCTCACGAGGGGCCTAAACTTTCATATACCAACAAAAAATTAGGTAACGAACTTCACATAAGAAGTACAGACTTGCTCTTTGATCAAGGAGTGCTCTCTATGGATGTAAGTGTGCAAGACTGGGATGGAGTTCCGTGCTTTTTCCAAATAAGAGAAGCAACGACAGAGATTCCTTATGATATTTTTGCTGCAACATTTTACTTGTTAAGTAGGTATGAAGAGTATTTGCCACATGTAAAAGATGAGTTAGGACGCTTTCCTGCCTCAGAGAGTCTGGCGGGAATGCATGGTTTTTTACAGCAGCCAGTCATTGATATCTGGATACATCGTTTTGCTGCGGTATTAGTAAATAGTTTTCCGGCAATAGAATTAAAGGATAGTACCTATCATACCCACATGATGGTTACCGTACCTCAAGCTTTTAAATATAGAAAGCTAGGCGTGTTGCGTATGCTAGGTGGTTATATGCGAGATATAGGTAAATTACGCTTACGCGAAATTTTAAAGCGCACCCAAGTTCTAGTAGGCGCTCGTAAAGATCCTTATGACACTTTTGGGTGGCTTACAAATGTGCAAAAAAATGAGAAGTGTCTCTTTCAGGTATTTTTTCAAGTAGGAGATTATGGTAAGGACGGGAAGAATATAAAGCATTCTAAGCGCAGTTTTCAAAGCACCATAAAAATGGTGGGAGATTATTGTAAAGTAGGTCTGCTGGTTTCACCACAAGCAGCACGTGATAAGGTTTCTTTAGGTTTAGAACGTAAGCGTCTTGAAGAAATAGAGCACAGACCGTTGCGCAGTATACATATCTCAAATTTTAAATTGAATTTGCCACACGTATATCGAGATGCGTTAGATCAAGAGATTCAACAAGATTTTACCATGGGATATGATGGGATTATAGGCTTTAGAGCAGGTACATCGCAATCATTTTTATACTATGATCTCGATTATGAAATCCAGACGCCACTAGTGATAAATCCCGTGTGTATGCAGTCTGATGCAATTATAAATTATAAAAACCATACTATTGATTTTGTACTTCTCAAGGAGTTACAAGATCGCCTTAAAAGCATGGGAGGCGTGTTTAGAATTTCATTTTCTAACGCTTCCTTTGATGATATTTACAGTAAAAAACTCTTTAGACACTTACTAGCAAATGGCTAACATTACAGATATTTTTTTTGACCTAGATCACACATTGTGGGACTTTGACCGTAATAGTGGTTTGGCTTTCGCCAAAATTTTTGAACTCAACAATCTGTCTATTAATTACGACGAGTTCTTAGAAGTTTATAGCCCTATAAATTTCCAGCAATGGAAATGGTATCGAGAAGAGCGCATTACAAAAGCACAACTGCGCTACGGAAGGTTTAAAAAAACCTTCGATAAAATGGGTATCTCTGTGACAGATGATATTATCGATAGACTCTCTGATGATTATATTAATCACCTACCAGAGAATAACTTTCTATTTGATGGAACTATAGAACTACTAGATTATCTAGCGCCTAATTATAAGATGCACATTATTACTAATGGTTTTCAAGAAGTACAAACTACTAAAATGGAAAAGTCAGGTCTTGCACCTTATTTTAAAACCATGACCACTAGCGAGTCTGCCAATGTGAAAAAGCCAAATCCTAAAATTTTTCATGTAGCTATGGAAAAGGCAGGCGCAACAGCCGGTAGTAGCATTATGATAGGCGATACTTATGAAGCAGATGTTGTAGGTGCTATTAATGTAGGTATGGATGCTATTTGTTTTAATTACCACAAACTAGTATTACCGCAGGGAATAAAAGAAGTCAATAGTATCATTCAGCTTAGAGATCATTTATAGCAATAATAAATGCGTAACTATCGTTTTAATCATTCACGGCATAATACGTATCATATATGGGTTATTATAGACGGTTAAAATTTGTTATTGTAGTAGTGCTTCAGCTATTATTAATTACTTCTTGTGTAAGTGATATAGACCTAGATCGTATTGATGAGGTTGTTCTTACTCCAAAAATAGATGCAGACCTTGTTTTCTTTACCCTCAACGCTTCAGATTTTGAAACTGCAAATATAAATACTGCTCAGTTAGTTGTGAGAGATACAACTAGACTCGAGTTTCTTGATGATAATGTGGTCCAAGAAAATTTAAAAGAAATAGAGCTCACATATCGTTCTGATAATACATTTGATAGTGCTCTTATAAATAGATCTTTATTTTTAGACAATACTGGAGCTATTCAATATGAAGTGAGCTTTCCTATAACCGCATCACAAAATGGGGAGATAGCTACTACAAGGTATCAAGTAATTCTTTCTGAAAACGATATAGAAGCTATTAGAAATTCCATACAGCTAGTAAATGAAGTGACATTATTTACTAATGGAGTTGTAAATGAGGGAATTTTAACCTTGCAGAGTAAAGCAATATATTCATTAGAACTTTCAGATCTTTAGTATGCGCATACTAGCAATTATAATCTTTCTAGTATCATATAATATGTTGTCTGCACAAAACAGACAACTTTTGTATAATGTTCAAGAGTTGCCTCAGTCACTACTAAGTAATCCTGCAAGCGTTATTAATTTTGATAAACATATAGGTATACCACTTTTATCAGGCTTTTCTGTTGAGGTAGGATCTTCTGGAGTAAGTGCTTATGACCTCTTTAGGTCAGATCGTGATATTAATACCTCTATTGATATTGCCATCGCCGAGCTTGATAATAAGGATTATTTTAGCTTAAATCAGCAGCTAGAGATTTTATCTTTTGGGTGGAGGTCAAGAAAATCTGAGATTTATTACTCTGGAGGTTTGTATCATGAGATAGATGCACTTGTGTACTTTCCTAAA
Source organism: Dokdonia sp. Dokd-P16 (assembly GCF_003095655.1). Classification (NCBI taxonomy): domain Bacteria; kingdom Pseudomonadati; phylum Bacteroidota; class Flavobacteriia; order Flavobacteriales; family Flavobacteriaceae; genus Dokdonia; species Dokdonia sp. Dokd-P16. Next base: position 609,596 of record NZ_CP029151.1, on the reverse strand, counting down.
GATATCGCAGTGCTAGCCTATAGAGGTAATGCAGACTATATTGATAAGGCATTTGACTTTTCTGATCTTTCATTTACAGCAGAGTCACTCTCTGTATATCACTTTGGATTACAGAAACAAGTAAATGACTCTTGGCAATTAGGAATAAGAGCCAAAGTCTATATGAGCGTAGCAAATGTAAATAGTATAGATAACACTGGAACCTTTGTCACTAGAAGCACACCGGAGGGGCCTAATTTTTATAGTCATCAGCTTCGTAATGCAAGACTAGGAGTTAACACGTCTGGAATTGCATCATTATTTGATGATCAGGAGTCTACTGATGTTGGGGAAATCGTTAGTAATGCTTTCCTAAGTGATAATATTGGCATGGGGCTAGACATAGGATTTACACACTTTCTCAATGATCAATGGACAGTTACAGGAAGTCTTATAGATATTGGTTTTGTAAAGCATAAAGGAGATGTGAGAAATTTTAGTGCGATAGGAAATTACGAGACAAGTGGTATTGAGCTTGAATTTCCCGGTTCTTTACAAGGTGTCGAGACTACTCCATACTGGCAGGAGCTAGAGGATGAGTTTGAGGATGCAGTTACCCTTGAAGATAGCTTGTCTAATCCTTATACAAGTTGGCGTCCCTTAAAAATAAATGGCTCTATACAGTATTCCTTTGGAGAGGATAGGGGAGAGGCCTGTAATTGTATATCACAATTAAAAAGAAGTTATAAAAATCGAGTAGGTGCTCATTTATATAGTGTAAAAAGGCCTAGAGGTTTTCAAACAGCATTTACGGGTTACTATGAAAAACAGTGGGGCAATAAGTTGCTATCCCGAGTTACATATACTTATGACAAACGTTCGAGTAAAAACATAGGACTTTTAATGAGTGCAAAAATTGATAAATTTAATCTCTATCTTGCTGCAGATAATTTATTAGAATATACAAATCTAGCAAAAGCTAGAGGCGCTAGTTTGCAACTTGGAATGCAGCTAGTCTTCAATAACAAATAATCCCAAAATGAAATTATTACTTAGCTTATTATTTACTGTATTTATAGGATCTTCTTTAATATCTCAATCTGTAAATGATTATAAATACGTCATTGTCCCAGAGAAATTCGATTTTTTAAATGAAAAAGATCAATATCAATTGAATAGCTTAACTACATTTCTTTTCAATAAGTATGGGTTTGAAGCTTATGTGGAAAAGGCAAGTAATCTTCCGCTAGATTACAAACGTAACGGTTGTAATACGCTTCGTGCAGATGTTGTAGAATCTTCAGGAATGCTAAGAACCAAATTGCAAGTGAAATTATTAGATTGTAATGATGCCGTAGTCTTTGTTTCAGAAGAAGGTTCTAGCAAGCTCAAAGAGTATAAGAAAAGTTATCATGAAGCTTTAAGAAGAGCTTTTGAATCTATTGAAGAGCTTAATTATACGTATCAGGAAAATAACACTGTGGTAGTTGAGGAAGAACCTACTATGACAGAAAATGTTGAAAAACCTACAGTAAATAAAACTCCTGAGGTAGATAACATGGTTAAGTCTACTACTTCTAGTCAAGAGCAAGTAGGTAATGAGTCACTTGCCAAAAATGCTGTGTTAGCGGTACAATCTTATGTGAGTACAGATGGCGCTTATGAGGCACTAACCGCTGGTTCATCTATTCAGTTTTTTGAAAATTCTCAAAAAATAGGTGAGGTGACTAATGTAAATGTAGATGCTCCTTTTCAAGTTAAGACAACGCAATTTACTGGTAAAGGATATTTAAAGGAAGGACGACTTATTGTGGAACGTGTAATAAAAGGTATTGCAGATCCTATCGAGATGATTTTTATAAAAAAGTAGGACAATTTTAATATCCGTACTTAGAACCCCATTTCTCTTTTAAGCTTTCACGTAAAGCTTTTTCTCTTGCATTATTAGTTGGTTCATAAAACCTAGTGCCACTTATTTCAGGTGGCATAAATTCTTGATTTACAAAACTACCTGGGAAGTCGTGTGAATACTTGTAATCATCACCACACCCTATTTCTTTCATTAATTTGGTAGGAGCATTACGTAACGGAAGTGGTACAGAGAGATCTCCTGTTTGTTTTACTAGCTGCTGCGCTTTTCCAATTGCAAGGTATGAGGCATTACTTTTTGGTGAGGTGGCAAGGTAAGTCACGCACTGACTGAGTATAATACGTGCTTCTGGATACCCGATTGTAGTTACTGCTTGAAAACAATTATTAGCAATTACCAGTGCCGTAGGATTTGCATTCCCAATATCTTCAGAAGCTGCTATAATAAGACGGCGAGCAATAAATTTAACATCTTCTCCACCTTCTATCATACGGGCAAGCCAGTAAACTGCCGCATTAGGATCACTTCCTCGTATTGATTTTATAAAAGCAGAAATTATATCGTAATGCTGCTCTCCGGTTTTATCATAACGCACAATGTTTTGTTGCACTTTAGACTGGACCATATCATTGGTAACAATTACCTCCTTTTGAGGCTCTGTAGTCACTATTAGTTCAAATATATTGAGCAGTTTACGAGCATCTCCTCCACTTAAGAACAGTAGTGCTTCCGTTTCTTTAAGTGTGATATCTTTCTTCTTGAGAATACTATCTTCTTTAATTGCTCTATTAAGTAATAATTCTAAATCTTTCTTGTCAAAAGGTTTCAGTATATATACCTGACAACGGGATAGCAATGCGGGAATAACTTCAAAACTAGGGTTTTCTGTAGTGGCACCTATTAAGGTAACCCAGCCACGCTCTACTGCTCCTAGTAGTGAATCTTGCTGAGATTTTGAAAATCTATGAATTTCGTCTATAAAAAGAATAGGATTCTTCTGAGTAAATAGCCCTCCGCTTTGTTTTGCCTTATCAATAACATCGCGTATATCTTTAACGCCACTGTTTATTGCGCTCAATGTGTAGAAGGGTCTGTTAGACTCTTCAGAGATAATAGTAGCGAGGGTTGTTTTTCCTATGCCTGGAGGTCCCCATAAAATAAGCGACGGAATAATACCTGCTTTTAACGCCTGCTGTAATGATCCGTTAGGACCTACAAGGTGTTGCTGGCTGAGGTAATCTTCTAATTTTTTAGGGCGTAACCTTTCTGCAAGAGGAGTATTCATGGTACAAAAATAGCTATTTTGATGAGGTCTTTCGTGACAATATTACATCTACTTCACATGTGGGCGTTAAATTGCAGTTAAAGAGATAATCACAGTATTATGAACAAAGAAGCAGATTATTTTAAGTTTTATAACGGGGTCGTAGTGTATCCATTGTTATTTGTGCTCGTGATGTGGATCATATTTTGGGTAGAAATAAAGTTTGGGTTAGACTTCACAAGGTGGGGTGTAAAACCGCGTACTGTATCGGGAATAAGAGGTGTGATTTTCTCACCATTTATTCATTCTGGAATTAAACATTTATGGCACAACACTGTTCCATTATTAGTGCTAAGTGCTGCCTTGTTTTATTTTTATAGGAGAATATCTTGGCGTGTTCTTTTGCTTCTTGTTCTTTTAAGCGGCACAGGTACTTGGTTAATAGGTCGAGACTCTTTCCATATCGGAATGAGCGGAGTGATATATGCGCTAGTTTCTTTTCTCTTCTTTAAAGGAATCCTAGCAAAGCACTTTCGACTTATTGCACTATCATTAATAGTTGTCTTTCTTTATGGTAGTCTGATATGGGGAACACTTCCCACTAGTGAGACTATATCTTGGGAAGGACATTTATCTGGATTTATAGCCGGAGGATTGGTTGCGTTATGCTTTCGCGAAAGCGTGCCAAAACCACTCACATACAACTGGGAAAAACCCGATTATGTGTCAGATGAAGATCCATTCATGCAGCAGTTTGATGAAAATGGAAACTTTTTTGAGTTACCTCCAGAAATTGATCCAGATGAGGAAACAGAAACTATTGTGATAAGTTATGAGTTTAAAGAACATAAAACACCTGAAAAAGGTGATTTATGAGCGTTGTCTAACTATTTCATAAAGAAAAGCACCACAGGCTACCGATACATTTAATGAAGCAATAGAGCCTTTAAGAGGGAGTTTTGCTTGCTTATCTACAATTTTGAGAACCCCAGGAGATACACCACTATCTTCACGACCCATTACTATAGCGGTAGGTGAAGTAAAGTCTGTTTCAAATAAAGTAGTCTCAGTCTTTTCAGTCGCAGCCACTACTTGTACACCAGATCCTTGTAGGTAATAAATAGCATCTTTGATGTGATCAACCTTTGCAATAGGAATATTAAAAGCAGCACCTGCCGAAGTTTTTATAGCAACACCATTTACCGGTGCGCCACCTTTTTTAGGAATAATAATACCATGTACACCAGTGCACTCTGCAGTACGTATGATGGCACCAAAATTTCTTACATCAGATAATTGATCCAATAATATAAATAGGGGAGCAGCTTCAGTTTCTACAACAGCATTTACAAGTTCTTCAAAATCATAAAATGAAATCGCACTTACTACTGCAATGGCTCCTTGGTGATTTTGTTGAGTCAGCTTATTAAGTTTCTCAATAGGTACATGAGAAGTCTGTACACCATTCTTTTTGATGAGTGTATTGAGTTCACTCAATAAAGGATTATGAAGTCCTTTTTGAAGGAAAACTTTATCTATTTCTTTACCAGCTTGTATAGCTTCTATGATGGCACGAGTACCAAAGATTTGTAGGTCTTTTTGCATAGTGCAAAGATAGTTTTAAATAATCATTTTCTGCTTAAAGTTTTGTAGGAGTCACTTCTATATTCGTAAGAGCAACACTATCTTTTAATTTTAATTTATCTTCATTAAATAATTTGTAGAATTCTTCTAGAGGGGTTTCTGGTGATGACGAGATGTAATCATCATAATCAGTAAAAACAATTCCATTTTCAATTCTGAAATTGTCATATGCTCTAAACTTGTTCATTGCTCCAGAAAGCTTATAGTGGTATGCTATAAATTTTATTTTTAATTCATCAGTGTCAATATATAGGTAGAACTCATCACCAGTTTGATTTGGGTCTACTTTATATTTAGCATGTAAAACGTTATAACTTTTTCCTTTTATCAATACGTTGTCTTTATTGTTAAGAGCTACGTCAGTACCACTTAATGAATGAGGTATCGATAGAAGATAAATGAATGCATCAAGTTTTGAGTCTATGAAGATACTTTTATAATTGTTGTCATTTTGAGGAATAGAATCGATAAAATATTCACTAAATCCATTTTTGTAAGTGGCTAAATAATTTTTACCATCTCCATTAATTGACATAGACGATTCTAGGATATTATTATTACGTAGAGCCGTGTAATAAATATCTCCATAATTAAAGGTCGATGTACTAGTCCAAAATTTAGAGCCTCCATAATTGTCTAGTAGTTTATCAAATAACTCTAAAGGATCTGTATTTACATCTAGGGTCTTGTTTTCATTCTTACATGATGCAAATAATGTTATGATCATTAATAGAGTGAATAATGATTTATTTGATTTTTTATGACGTGTAAACATTTATGTCCTTGAATAGATTAAACTCCCACTAGTTAATTTTATTACTTTAATAAGAAAGATGCAATTTAATAAATTAAGTCCAGTGAATTAGTGTTCACTGGACTTAGTTAAGTTTATGTACTTTGTCTTTATAATAATTGTAGTTATCTCCTATTTAGTGCTTGTATTAAGTCTGATGGAGTTTTAATTTTGTTATTATACTCGGCTACAGATTCTTTCCATTCTGGTCTTATTTTCTGTAGTTCATTACTAAGTTTTCTTTTTGAAGACAATTTAATCTCTGTCATTTTATTTGCTTTAGTATCAAATAGAAAATATTTATTCCTCTCCTTGAATGAAGCTGGCACTTCTCTTTCTAGACTTGTTTGCGCCTTGCGACCCTGGTCGTAAACTTTTTCTATTGATTCCAAAATTTCAACGTCATCTGCTGAGCCATGTAAAATATAGTATCCAAGATTATCACCTATTTTTTTTCGACAGGTAAACTTTACTTCTGGAGTTAAAATAGTTTGACCTTCAAATTTTAAGATAGCAAGTGTTTCCTCACCAGGACCAGGTATTTCCATTTCATCTGAATAGGCATTATACCTTGTCAATTCTCTATCGAGAACTTTATCATCTAAAGAAATATTGCTCATAACAAAATTTTCAGTGTAGTATGGAGATCCTTGTATTTCTTTTAAATCGGGAAACTCATTTGCAGATGCAATAATGCGCTGAATTTGTAGTGTGTTATATTGTCTAGCTTGAGCAGAAAATCCAGTTTGTGTTTTAGAAGTAACAATTTGTGAAACTGCTTTACTACTAGATAAACCTAAAAATAAAAAAGAAGCGGATAAAATGATAATTTTCATAATGAGTGGTTTTAATGAGTGAATAAAGTAATCAATAATTGTGCCTAATAAATTCAAAATATTGAATATCAATAATTTATAATTATTAAAGATAATGTGATATTATTTTTTTATTAATTTAATACGTTCTGTTTCATTAGACGTTTTGATAACGACTATATAAATTCCGTCCGCATAGTTTGTGAGATCTAGTTGATTTTTATTAGAAGAAATGATTAATCTCCCTTGTAAATTATATACTTGTGTAGATAAGATTTCATTAAAACTTTCTATAACAAAGCTGCCATTGGTAGGGTTAGGGTATAGCTTAGACAAATTAGTCGAATCTTTAACCATAGGAGTAGATAGTGTATCGCAGTTTTCTGGCTGTGGGTTGTTTTCTAAGTAACCTGAGGATGTTAAATCTCTCCCTTCAAATCCTTCATAATCTAGTATGTATTTTCTAGTTCTAAAAAAACGAGCATTTATTCCTGGTGGGCTATCTCCCTGAGATAACGTGCCATTGGTTACAGTTATTGGGGATATATAACTCCAAACTTTAAGGCCCTGACTATCTACTTCAAAAGTTTCTCCTATTGGTCCATTATTTATTAAAAAATTTCCGTTTTCTAGTTCATATGCGCTGGACAGGAATGGTGCAAAGAAATCCTGTTTTGGATTTGCTTCATATACTATATTTAAGTTTAATGGAAGAAAGGCTTCATTTGGAATTATTGGATAATTACCATTATCATCTGTGTCCGGAGTATCTATAAGTACTACATTAGAATATCCTCGTGTTAATCCGTTATTGAATAAAAGAATTTTCCCAAAATTTTCGTTCGTACTGTTTGTCCAATGAACGCTATGTTGTCCAAAGAGTTGTTGGTTTTCTTCATTTCCTTGATTATAAGCTTGAGGATTTCCCCATCGATATAGAAAATCTCCTCCCTTGTTTGAATTACCTCCAAAACTGCCGCTAGCCTCCGTAGAATTTGTAGAATGGTCTATAATGTAAAATTCACTTGTGAATCTAGAGCTTATTAATATCTGATCGACATCTTTATTGTAGTCAATTGAGTTCAGGTGAATCCAATCTGCTATATTATTACTTAAACCCACAAAGTTGATGTTAAGTTTCTCGGGATGTTCAGAAATTACACCAAAATTATTTTTAGTAGAATCAAAATTTTGAATCAGATGATCCCAAAAATCCCATTCCCAAACAATATTAAAGTCGTTTTCGTTGATAGGTTCTATTTCAATTATTTTTTCTGTGTATAAGTCATCTTGAATAAGTGTAGATGGATCACGTCCTGCATCTATGGCTGCTTCTAATCCTTTACGCTCAGCAACTAATAAAAGAATGTTGCCATTATCGAGAACATAATAGTCGTGATGAAAGCTAAAGTTTTCTTCAGAATAAGTAAGGCTCCAAGTTAAGTCACCATCCCAATTGTAACGTTCAAGTCGTCCGTTATTTCCAGCATAGTTTAAGGTCGAATTGTCGTCAAAAGCACCTCTGTACAAATCTCCTGTAGTAGTTATGATATCTGCGCCCTGTCCTTTAAAGTCACTTTCCCATTGATTAACTATTTCACCACAATTATTTATTAAATAGGTGAAATTAGGAATTTCATTGGAGTTTGGGGTGATAAGCGTTAAGCCATCAAATGCTTGTGGCGTATTTAAAACTGTACCTATTGTATTTTGTGATGTGAGATAATGAGTTGCAAAAAGAGCTGTTATAATGATAACATAGTTGAGTCGATACATTTTATTTGGACTTAATAATCTAATTAGAGTGTAATAGGAGGACATAAGTATAATATATTGAGAATTACAAGTTAAATGAATTATGTCATTTTCGTTGTAAGAGTATTATTTTGTTGTGTTGAATGGAGCGTTATAGGATTTCTATTAAGTAAAAATGCCGTCTACAGTTAAGTAGACGGCATTAATAAATTAATCAAAAGAATTGTCTATCAATTATAGCTTTGTCAAAGTAACTTGAACAGGTGCAGATCCTGTTCCACAACCAGCGTCATTAGCAAAATCAAGTACATTAAGAATAATAACACTATCATCATTTAAATCAAAAGTTGAAGGCAAAGCAGGATTTTCTGTAGCAGTAATAGATCCATCACCACAACCTAAAGTTCCGTTTCCTGGGACAATATCAGTAGTGAATAACATAAAATCACATATTAAATCTAATTCCATGAAATATGGACTTCCAAATGCTGTTGGGAAGTATGAAAAGTTGAAAAATCGTCCATTATCACCGTCTGGATTTGTCACTGTTATAACTTGAGAGTCAAATGCTAATCCATAGTTAGGGAAGAAAGGATCAACCCCGTCAGTTTGCTCCATCTGATAATCACCCGTAAAATAAGTGATATCTTCTAGTGGAGGAGCTGAACATTCTAATACAGGTATTGTCGATTCAAAAGGAGCATTGTTAGCTGATAGTGAGCTTCCATCTGCAAGATTTACATTGTATCGAATAACAAACGTATCACCAATTTTCAAATCCGCTAGATCAATACCGTTTAATACAGTAGTAAGGTCATAAGCAAAATCTCTCGCTAGGTTCCCATCTGCATTAACTGTGAAGTCTGTGGCAGAAACAGTTTCTAATAGTATTTCAGAAAACGATACGTCATTATCTGTAGGTAATAATGTACTATTATCAACTAATTTTAAAAATACATCTACAGAATCAAACTGCATAAGTGGATCAATGATTTCTACATTTTCTGCATAACCCGTATTTGGAGCACCAGCGCCTACATTTACCTCATTAAAAGAGGCAGGTGAGGCATCAGATAATACAATGTCAACTAATGAATCTACAACTACAAAGAATTGAAAAGGTGAGTTGTAGAAAGTTCCAAGACCTCCAACGTTAGCATTGGTGTCATTTACACTAAATGTTCTACCATCTGTTAAGTTAAGAGCCATGCGGACTACAGCGCGATCATTAGAAATTGCCGTTACTACGTCTACTCCAGGGAATAGTTCTGCCTCATTAAGAGTAATTAACGCAAAAGGAAGACCATTTACAGTAGTAGTAAACTCAGATGCAGGAATTGATTTTACAAAACTTTCAGTAGTTGAAAAATCTTCTGTTTCACCGTCTAAGATAGTACGATCTTCAAAAGATACAAATACATCTATAGATTCTATTAAAGCTCCTTCTTGGTTATCAGTTAACTCTAATCCTACAGAAAAAACTTCAGATTCAACAGTTCCAATAGCTTCATCGGTACTAGAAAGTGTAAAAGGATTTGCAGTTCCATCCTTATCAAATGTGATTGAAGTAGAAGTGGCGTTTGATGCTACTCCAAACTCTTCAATAATTCTTGCGAAAGCTCCGTTTGTTACATCGGCTTGAATTTGATCGGTTACAATATCGTCTGCAGAACAGGAGAAAAGTAACAAGCCTATCAATGACGCTTGAAATATTCTATTTATTTTTTTCATTGTAAGTTTTTATTTAATTAGATAATGGGAAGCCTGAAGCAGGATTCGTGTCCCAAAATACCTGTACCGTTTGATCAGGTTTCTGTTGTGCGTTAGAATTTGTAGCTGCATAACTTTGTGGGTACAACATAGAACGTATGAATGCTCCTGGATTTGCTTCAATGTTTGGTTGAAGAGTACTAGGGAATCCAGTACGACGGTAAAAGTTGTATGCATCCATTCCATTTCCAAATAATGAAACAAAAAATTGCTCACCTAAAATGTTGAAACGTCCTTCAGTGTTATTTGCATCAAAAGAGGCAACAATGTCGTTTATGAATAATGCATTGTCACTAGCGCTTGGAGCAAAAGATGCAAGGTTTGCATTGGTGTCTAAATCTCCAAATGCTTGAACTTTTGCAATGGATTTTGTGATACCACTTCTAACGAAGTTACTAGCTTCTGGTAACTGTCCACCTATAAGTGCAAATTCAGCTCTATAAAAATCAACAGAAGATGCAAGTAAAATAGGCTGTATTCCAGCTCCACCACCACCAGAACCTTGAGCGATATTTCCAAAAGTGTCGTCGTCAAATTGACCACCAGTAGGATAAACTCCGTATGCTGTTCTTAGTAATCCATCTGGAGGAATACCTCCATCGTCTCCTGAATCTCTTCCCCAGTATCCGTCAGATAAATAACAAAAAGTAAATCCATCATAGTGAGGTGGTGCTAGAGTAGCAGAACATGCCAAAGTTTCAAGAGAAGGATCTTCTCCATCAGCTCCAGGTGTCATAGCATTTTGACGGTAAAAGTAATATCTTATTCTCGTGTCATTAGAAGAGTTCATCTGGTTCATTAACCAGTTCGATTGGTAAGCTCCTCCACCTTGTCCAGTGTATTGAGCTGCATAATCTGGGTGACGTGTGTCAGGAGATACTTCGTTTGATCCAAAAGAAAATTGTAAATCCTCAGAATTGTCGCTAATAAAGTCTCCAGAAGATACTATAGCGTTGAATGCAGCGGCAGCATCAGTATTTACTAATCTACTTGATAAGTAGATTTTCATTTTCAACGTATTAGCAGCCTTAATCCAGTTATCAAAATTGTTATTGTAATAAAAATCAGTATCAGGATCAGGACCAGCTGTATTAAAGTTTGCAATAGCATTATCTAATAAAACAATTGCTCTATCATATAATTCTGCATCATCATCTGCCACAGGATTAATATTAGTTGCATCAATAGCTTCTGAATATGGTACATCACCAAATAAATCAACAAGAGTAACAATTGTATAAGCTTCTATAAATTGCCCTATTCCAACATTCTTAGAAAGTCCTGCTTCTTCAGCCAGAGGATTCATAATACGAATGTCAGCAAGTATGTCGCGATACGCTCTACTCCAAAGACGGTCAAAAGATGTTGGTCCGTAAGCGGCTAAGTATTGACGACCAAATAGATGATCTATACGCGTTACTTGAGAACCTAAATCTCCACTTGTTTCTGCGAAAAATGCAAAATCAATCTGAATTTGATTCAATAGTAATTGTGGGTCTGCTGAGTCTGGCCCAACTGATAAAGGATCTTCTGTTAGGTCAAGCTCGATAGTTTCACATGATGTAAAACCTACCAATGCCAATAACATGAAGAAGATGTTATATTTAATTGTGTTTTTTTTCATAATATTTTTTTTAGAAAGAAGCATTTACACTGATACCGTACTGTTTAGCACTTGGACCATTTAAGTAATCAAATCCTGATCCGTTACCAACACCAAGTCCAGCAACATTCGGGTCAAAATTAGTTCCTTTAGGAACATTAGGTGCGTTATACCATAAGTTGTTACCTCTTGCAGTTATACTTATACTTCCGAAAGGAGTCTTTTCCAAAAATTTCTGAGGTAGAGAATAACCAAAAGAAAGTTCTTGTAATCTTACTACAGTAGCATCATAAACTTTTGTCTCATCAGGAGCAGCAAATAAATTTGAGAAATAGTAATCAGAGTTATTGATCTGGATAGTATTTGTTGTTCCATCTTCTCTTACGCCAGGAAGGATATACGTGTTTTCACGATCTCCAATATCTGTTGTTAATCCACGACCTAAAAGAGCCGCTATCGTCTCTGTATATATATCACCACCTTGAGTCCAGTTTACTTGTATTCCTAGTGTGAAGTTTTTATAACTAAATGAGTTTATGAAGTTAGTTGTGAAGTCAGGAAGAGGGTTACCAATAATACTGTTCTCAGTATTTTCAATATAACTACCATCACTACCAACGATAAAGTTTCCTGCATCATCTCTTGCAATTGTACTACCTACCATAACTCCTAATACTTCACCTACACGTGCTGCATTTCCACGGTTACTAAAACCTGCAAATACAATTTCTTCAGTATCCGTGTTTCCTAAGTCCTTAACTTCACTTGTATTTGTTGTAAAGTTCACGCTAGAGTTCCAGCTAAAGCCATTTTCATCTGCTGCACGAAAAATATTAACTCCTAAGTCAGCTTCAATACCTTTGGTTTGAATCTCTCCAATGTTTGTTGAAGTATTTGTAAATCCACTTGCAGGATCTAGAGGTTGGTTAACTATCAAATCCACTGTGCTTCTTGTGTAAGCAGAAACGTCTAGAGTAACTCGGTTATCAAAAAATTTGGTCTCAAGACCAATTTCTATTTCATCTACACGCTCAGGCTTTAAATTTGGATTTCCTAATGTCGTAGAAGTAGTATTACTTACTACATTCTCTCCATCAGAATTTTGGAAAGCCTGTGTATCTAAAACTAATGTTTGAGCAACCGGATAGTTTGTTGCAAATCCAGCAGATGTACCGTAACCAGCTCTAAGTTTTAAATAATTTAAACCTTTTCCGTTTTCACCTTTAAGACCAGGGAAAGCTTGTGTAGGGATAAAAGAAAGACTAGCAGATGGATAAGTGATATTTCTATTTGAAACGTCTAAGTTAGAAACCCAGTCAGTACGTGCAGCAAGTTCTACAAATAATAAATTCTTGTAGTCAAATGAAGTTTGTGCAAATACACCAACAATATTTCTTTGACGATAAAATTCAATAGGGTTATAAGTGTTGAAGTTAAAGTGTGCAAGCACGCCAAAAACATTCTGTCCTGAACTAGATATTCCATTTTGAATAAATTCCTCAAATTTAGAAGTTCCACCTACGTTGAAAGAAAAACCAATGTCATCAGTCAGATCATAGTTTCCTGATAAACTTAAGAAGTTATCATAAATGTTATTAGTGTTGTTCCAAGTCTGGTAAATACCATTTTGAACAGCTGTACTTCCGCCAACTCCTCCTTTGTTTTGAGAGTTGACATTATTTTCAGAATAAGTATCAAGTCCAAAACGATAGTTTAACACTAAATCATCTGATAGATCATAAAATACATTTGCAGATCCAAAAGCACGGTTAGTCTCTTGAGAGAAAACAGCATTCTGTACAGTCCATAGTGGATGTTGTATTGAGTTGTTTTGTCTGTAGTATCTTGAAGCTCCAGTTACAGGGTCCTCAAATGGTAGTCCTTGAATATCTACGTTTCTTGGCGTATAAAATACATCTCCAAAAATAGATGAACCATCACCTAGCGCTCCTGATCCTCCTGATGCAGCAACAGGTGGTGTTTTGAAGTTAGTTCTTGTCCAGTTAAGAGTTCCAGCAATTCTAAAATTGTTACTTAGTTTTGCATTACCTCCTAAACTTATAGCATTACGAGAAAGTTTGTTACCAGGTGTAAAACCAGTTTCTTCTGTACGACCATAGTTCATGTTATAGTTTACATCACCATTACCACCTTTAGCATTAATACTCGTTGTAGAGTTGACACCAGTTCTAAAAAATCTTTCAACAGAATCATATGGTCTAAACTCATAACGAGCACCTTCAAATTCAGGAAAGTCTGCAGCAAAAGCAGCTGTAGAGTAAGGGTGTGCTACTGTTCCATTTTCATCTATACTTCCAGAAGGATCATTTAAGTATCCTGCTGGACCATTTGGAGAAAAAGAAGGCCCCCAGTTTGAGAAGAACCATCCAAATGCCTGATCAAAACCACCACCATATTCATTTTGATAATCTGGTAAAGATGCTATCTCTGTAAAAAATACAGATTGCGTTACATTAATCGAAGATTTTTGATTTTTTGAAGAAGATGTAGATCCACCTTTAGTTGTAATTAGTATCACACCATTACGACCCGCAGAACCATACAATGTAGAAGCGGCAAGTCCTTTAAGAACGTTCACGCTTTCAATATTATTTGGATCAAGATCTAAAAATCTTGAAGAACCATTGTTTCCATCAGCAAAACCACCATTTGAGTTAGTTGAACTATCAAAAGGAACTCCATCTACGATAAATAAAGCTTGATTACTTTGACTAAAAGAAGATAGACCACGTATAATAACATTGGTCGCAGATCCTGCAATTCCACTTTGAGAAGTAATTTGCACTCCAGAAGCTTTTCCTGAAAGTACACGAGCAACATCAGATGCTGGATTTTCTTGAATCGCTTCAGATGCAATCTCACTTACGGCATAACCAAGAGCTTTCTTTTCTCTTTTAATACCTTGTGCAGTTACAATCACTTCTTCAAGTGCATTGTCTGCAGCCAAACCTACGTTGATCGTTGTTTGACCACCTACTGTGACTTCTTTTGTAGTGAAGCCTACAAAACTAAAAACAAGTACATCTGTTGCACTTGCTTGAATTGAGTAGTTACCATCAAAATCTGTTTGGGTTCCGGTTGATGTTCCCTTAATAATGACATTTGCACCAGGCAAAGGACCATTTTCTTCGGTAACAGTTCCGGAAACTGTTGTCTGTGCAAAGGAAACTTGCACTACAAACGCTAGTAATAGCGTTAAAATTCCACTAAACTTTGTTTTCATTTTTATAAATTATTTGAATTAGCCGTGGCTAAAATAACATTTTATATATAAAAATTAATATTTCTTTAACGGAATGTGGATATTTATTGATGTTATAAACGTGATTTTGGGTTTGTTACTAAGCTTTTTTTGATGTAAATAGCTGTAAACAAAAGGTTTGGGTTGTAATTTTGAATTGTTAATGAAATTGTAAAATTAATATGGGATTCTTGTTTTATTAACAAATTTAAGAGGGCTAACTCTTTTTTAAGATAGTGTTTACATTCTTATTAACTTTAAATAAAAAAAGCCACTCATATTATGAGTGGCTTTTAAGATATTAATTTGGAAAGTTTAGTTAACGTCCCAAAATAGTTTACTGATTATTAAATCACCATTCGATAAGTTAGCTGCTGCCGCATCTCTGTTTGCTCCGTTTAGAGTTTGTAATACTTGTGGGTATCTCAGTCTAAAAGGTAAGTCAGATACTGAAGGGTCAACAGGTCCGGCTTCAAAAACATAACTTTCAACTCTGTTTTCTGGAGCAAGTCCATCAATCTGTTCTTGAGCTAATGCAACAGTTTCGTCTACTTGAACTAGAATATCAGGAAAACCTGTTCTTCTATATTCAGTGTAAGCTTGATGTCCTTGCATATATAAAGCAATATATTTTTGATTTAATACGTTGGCTTGATTAGCCGCTGGTAAGTTACCTACAAAAGTAGCGATGTCTGCCGCAGGAACTCCCCACTTTTCCATACTTGCTGTAACTCCATTCTCATAGTTTGCTTGCGCGAAACCATTTCTTTCAGATATTAAGAACTGTACCTCTGCATATTCCATTAGCATTTCACGATAATCTGGCTTAATTACATTGCTACTTGGATATGAATAAGTAGTTCTATCTAAGAAATTAGTATTTCTGAATGCATAAGGTACTCCTAAATAGTCGTCATAGTCCATAGTTACTGCAGCAGTTCCAGATTTTACGTCTTCAATGTCAACAGAAATTGGCACGGCCATTTGAAATAATCTTGGATCTTGATCAAAGTTACCTCTTTCACCTTTAAGTAGTTCTATAAAAGGAGCAGCTACTGCAAAGTCAGTTCTCGTAAGAAATGCTCCCCATAATGGAGATGAATTTGCATCTGCAGTATCATAAGCTTGTGAAGCATTGTCATCATTTGATGTCATTACTCCACTAGCAATCGCTGCGTCAAAAGCTGTTTGGTATGCACCAGCGTCAACACCTTTGATAGTTGTAGCAACTCTTAAGATAAGTGAGTTCGCAAACTTTTTCCATTTTGTTGCATCACCATTGAATATATTATCTCCACTGTTAAATACAATTTCACCTTCGTTGATCATATCTGCAGATTCTCTAAGTTCTTTAAGGATATCTGTGTAAATGTCCTCTTGTGCAGCAAATACTGGCGATAGGACTCCATCGTTTAATTGCCCGGCTTGGAAAGTTTCATTATCAGATCCGTATGAGTAATAAGGTACATCTCCAAAGAAATTTGTCAAATCATAGAACATATAAGCTAACATGATACGTGAAGCAGCAATTTGATTGTCATTATTTCCCGACGCCGCTGCAGTTTCTCTAGTGTCTTCATTAGTATTTAAATCTAATATTGCCTTGAAGTCTGTCATCGTCAAATACGTATTGGTGTATAGTGATTCTGCAGTAGATTCGCGATAAAGGAATCTATCTTCATCAGCATAAGCAGTTTGACCCCAATATTGCATCCAAGGCAATGTAAGACGACCTTCATTAAATCCACTTCTTGAGAAATCAGTAAAATCTTTTGTTGCACTTGCAAAAATATTTGCAGTAGGAACCACTTCAGGTTGATTTGGGTTGATATTTAGATCAACTAAGTCATCGGTGCATGAGGTAAATGCTCCAGCGATGACTAGCATCATAATTATATAAAATTTAGTTTTCATTTTCTTAAAATTTTAATTGTACGTTAAAACCGTAGCTCTTTGTTGATGGAAGTGATCCTCCTTCAGAGCCTTGAATATTTCCACTTCCTGAAGTAGCTACTTCTGGATCAAAGTTGTCGTTATCTAGACCCCAAACACCTAAGTTTCTGCCAAAAGCTGAAAGCATGACATCAGATACACCAAGATTTTTAATCCAATCAGTAGGTAGTCTATAGCTTAGAGATACTTCTCTTAGTTTAATATAATCTGCATCAAATACATTTGCTGCATCTGGTCCAAAAAAGTAATCAGTACCCTCTTGTTGAGCAGATATTACTTGTGTGTTTTCCACAGTGTCTGTAACACTATAATTTCCATTTTCATCATAGGTTACTGTTCCCGTAACTCCTTCTAAAACAGTTCCCACTTCACGTTTGTTATCTGTAGCTGTTTGTTCAAGAATACCAGAGTAATTACCCCAAATATTTGTAAGAGATCTGTATTTTCCTCCCTCTTGGATATCAATTAGAAATCCTAGGCTTAGATTTTTATAACGGAACGTATTTCTAATACCTAAATTAAAGTCTGGTAATATAGACCCTAAGTTTTCTTGATCTCTAGTTTCAGCAAAACTTCCGTTAGAATTAACTACTTTATTTCCTTGATCATCAAAAACAAAGTTTGTCCCTCTAATAACTCCATAAGGTTCACCCACAACAGCGTTCAATGTAACAGAGTTAAACGGGAAACTGGCGATTTGTAATGATTCAATACCAGGTAGTAGTTCGATAAGTTCACTGTTGTTTTTTGAGAAGTTAAATGTTGTGTCCCAAGAAAAGTTTTCAGTTTGAATGATTGTCGCGTTAACTAACGCTTCAATACCTCTATTACGTAAGTTTCCTCCATTGGTGAATGTCGCTGGATATCCGCTTGCTGGATCTACTTGTACTGGTGTTATGAGATTTGTAGTTTCTTCGTTATAATAAGTAAAATCAAAACTAATACGATTTTGTAAAAATGCCATCTCTAAACCAACCTCGTAACTGTTTTTAAATTCTGGTTCAAGATTTGGATTTTGGCTAGTATTGGAAGTGCTGAAAGGTACATCGCCTAAAAATGGGATAGATGGAAAAAAGGGCGTTATTAATTGATAAGGCTCTGAATCACTTCCTACCTCTGCATAACCTCCACGAATCTTACCAAAAGAAAGCCAATCTGCTTCTATGAATTCTGAAAACACAAAACTACCGTTGATACTTGGATAAAAGAATGATAGGTTATCTTCTGCTAATGATGATGACCAGTCGTTTCTTCCTGTGAATGTTAAATAAGCAAAATTATCATACCCTAAAGAAACAGATCCAAAAACACTATTTACACGTTTTCTTGAGTCAAATTCAGAAACTTGAGCTGGATCTGTAGAATTACTTATATTGTAAAGTCCTGGAACAACAAGACCTCCAGAAGTTGCTGCAGAAAGCGTATGACGCTCTGTATCTCTTCTGTTAACCCCTACAAAAGAGTTGAGGCTTATTTTGTTGTCTAAGAATTTTTTGTCAAAGTGTACGCGAGTTTCATAGTTTATCTCTTCAAAGTCACGATCTGACTCAGAGTAACTTGCTATACCTTGTGAACCAACAGCAACTCTTTCATTAATTCTAAAATCATACGTGTCTGCATATACCTTTCCTACAACATATAAATCATCAGTGAAATTATATGTGGCTCCTACATTTCCGTAATAGCGAGTACGTTTGTCATTTGCAGTATTTTCATACAAGGTCCAATAAGGGTTGTCTGAATATCTTGGATTTCCATTTGTAGCAGAAATTCTATTCCATGGTCTTTGTGATCCATCAGCTAGTTTGTAATCTCTTAGGCGACCGTAGTCAAGAGAAGTCTGTCCAAATTGATATAACTGCTGTACAACACCCGCACCAGTATAACCGGAAGCAGGTCTGTTAAAACCTTCAGTAATAGTAAGATTTACAATTGCTTCAACTTTTAATTTATCAGATATCTGACTAGTTGCATTAAAGTTAATAGAGTTTTTTCTCAAGTTTGAATTTGGAACGATTCCATCAGTTCTAGTATTGTTAGCACTCAAACGCATTGTTGATTTATCTGTTCCTTGTGAGAATGATACTCCATTGTTATAAGAAACACCAGTATCCCAAAAAGAATCAACATTGTTTTTAGGTGCAGACCATGCGCGAGTCTGAAGAAAATCATCTTCAAACTCAGGGTCAAAAGCATCCCAGTGTAGTACTTGTTGTCCTTCAAATCTTGGTCCCCATGACTCATCAGTACCATAATCTACCACGTCATACGTAGTTCCGTTTATAGTCGCTTGATTGAACCCAGCTTGACCAATAGTACTAGCATCTCCAGCACCACCTCCGTATAATTTTTGGATTTTAGGAAGGATGTTTACAGTTTCAAATGTAATACCAGAGTTTATTGTAACTTCAGCTCTTCCTTTTTTTCCAGATTTAGTAGTAATAAGTATTACACCGTTTAAGGCTCTAGATCCATAAAGTGCTGCCGCAGGTCCTCCTTTTAAAACATTCATAGTTGCAATGTCATCCGGATTAATATCAAAACCAGCATCACCATAATCTCTACCACCACCACCAGACTGGGTTGAAGTAGAGTTGTAGTTAGTGTTGTCCAACGGAATACCATCTACAACAATAAGAGGTCTGTTTTCACCTGTGATTGACGATGCACCACGAATTACAACTCGTGTTGAGCCTCCAAGGTTACCGGTAGCATTAGAAATTTGCACACCCGCTACTTTACCAGAAATCGAGTTGAGTGCATTTGGGTTCCTAGTCTCGGCAATTTCTTCACCAGAAACTTCTTGAGTTGAGTAACCTAGGGATTTCTTCTCTCGAGAAATACCTAAGGCAGTAATCACAACCTCGTCAAGAGCATCTCCAGCAGCTAAGGTTACATTAATAGTAGAAGAAGTGCCTACCAATATAGTTTGGTCAGTAAAACCTACATAAGTAAAGACAAGAGATTGTCCTTGCTCTGCTTCTATGGAGTAATTACCGTCAAAATCTGTTTGTGTACCTGTATTTGTTCCTTTTAAAAGGACATTAGCTCCTGGAAGTGGTACGCCGGTGTCGTCTTTCACCGTTCCAGTCACTGTTAATTGTGCAAACGAAACTTGCACTACAAACGCTAGTAGTAGCGTTAAAATTCCACTAAACTTTGTTTTCATTTTTATAAATTATTTGAATTAGCCATTCCAAATAAAGTCATAAAGAAATCTAATTAATACTCTTTTAACGAAATTGGGAATGTCTTAACAAAAATGATATATTAATGAAATTTGTTTAACAATTAGAGGTGTTAAATAGTTCTTAATGAGTGATTAAAGTTCTTAAAATTTAACATTAAGCTATTTGATGATAAGTTTTGTTTAACATATAGCTTTATATTTTCATGATATTGAGAGCAGTAATTGTGTTCTGTTTAGAGTAATAAGGATTTAGAATTCGAATGATTTAATGCTCTCAAAATGATTATAATTTATAGGTAGAGGTATTTCTAAATTTATATTTTGTGTTTATAATTGAGTGATCATTGTTTCGCTTTCGCGAAAGCGATTTGCAACAAATAAAAAAAGGCTATCTAAAGAATTAGATAGCCTTTTAATTTTCAACCCTTAATCTAGATTAAGCGGTCTTGTAATAAGAAAATTACGGTTGAACCTGTAATTTTAATCTCAAGGAATTAAATGGTGGACCAAAGTTCACATTATCAATATTTATAATAATTTGATTAATACATGTTAGAACTCTTCCTGAAATTTTAGTGGTAGGTATTGGCGTACTTCCGTTTACGAAAGAAACCCCGCCATCACTTGATTGGTCAGATATAACAAATCCAGTATCAAGATCAATAGTAAGAATTGTGTCAGTACCACCAACATCTGATGAAATTCCTCCAAGAATTGTAATCTGGTTATCTTCTGGTCCAGCTATTACAGTTCTAAGATCTGAAAAGGTTGCTGGAACGCCAAAAGCCTCAAGTAAAGGATTTTCTAATGTTACAGCAGATCCTACTACTTGAGAAAGATCAACAGAAGGACATTCTATTGCTAATCCTAAAGTTAAACGATCCTCACTTTCAGTTAGAATCTCAGCTCCTTCTACAGAATCAAGATTCAATACAATAACATCAGTAATAGCAGGTAAGTTTGGTGATCCTAGTGTAGTTACTGTGAAATCCACAGTAAATTGGCCAGCAGGAATAACAGGACTTAATGTGCTAACGCTATATAGCTCTTGTGCTAAAGTTGTTGCATCTGTATCAATAGACAATTGCGCTGTTCTGTCTGACGAAGATATTGTTGAAACTCCAACTGTAAATGTAGTAGTTGTTTCTGCTTCAGGATTAAATACAACTGTACGAGTTGTAGTAGCTCCATTGAAACCAGCTATAGCTCTGCCATTTTCAGCATCTACTTGAGGGATTTCTGCATCCTCACATGAAGTAAGAGTCATAAATCCTACTAGTAAACTAGCTGCGATATATTTTAATTTATTCATAATATAAATATGTTTTAAGATTAGTAACCCTCGTTTTGAGTGTAATTTGGATTAACATTGATCTCAGCTTGAGGAATAGGAAGTTGGAATCTAAAGTTACCAGCTTCTAAAGTTTGTGTTGTGTTTGGTGTTCCTGTCCCATTTGCTAAGTCTCCAAAAGTACCTCTTACGATAGCTTCACCACGTCTTTTTAGATCATAAAAACGGTGACCTTCAAATGCAAGTTCGATACGACGATTTAATTGAATAGCATCCTCAAGATCTTGTCCAGTTTCTGTTCCAATTGTGAAAGGAGAGAATCTTTGTGCTCTTAGTAAATCTAAAGTTATTAAAGCATCACCTTCTAGACCTAACTCAAATTGAGCTTCAGCTTTGTTTAAAATAGCTTCTGCTACTCTTAAAGCTTTAATATCAACACGACCGTTTACTTGATCAGTTTCTCCAATAAACTTATTTATTGCGTTGTAATTATTCCCTTCATTTTCAGCTGCAAATGTTATAATATTCGTACGAACATCCGAAAATTGTAAAGAATTAAATAGTCCAAAATCAACAGCAAATTCTGAAACTGTAGAACCACTAATCGTTTGACTGTAAATTACACCAACGTTATTAAAATTACTTTCAGAAGCTGTGTTTACAGCAAATTCTACAAGTAAACCTGCATCATTTGAGTCTGTGTAAACACCTGGTATTTCAGTTCTAGTAGCTAGAGGAGCTGTTATTTCGTCTACAATGTCAATTACAGCATCGTAGTCTCCAGTGTATAAATATACTCTACTTAGCATACCTCTTACGGAATTCTTATTGAAAACTCCCTCTGTTTTATCTCCATTAGCAAGAGTCGTCTCATCAATAAGTGCTAGTGCATCAGTAAGATCAGTAATTATATTTTCATAATTACTAGCTACTGTTTCTCTAGATAATTGACTTAACGCATCAATAGGTTCTTTTATGTATGTAATTCCAAGCGATGCGTTTGCATCTGCGCTTTGTGTAGGTATTTTCCCATAAGTACGCACTAGATCTAGGTGAGCAAATGCTCTACCTGCAAGGGCTTGTCCAAGAATATTATCTCTTTCAGCTTCACCATCAATATTATCAATTTGAGATATCATCAAGTTCGCTCTACGAATTGTAGTATAAGCTCCATTGAATACATTAGTGATATATCCACCATTATTTGCTCCATAAGTGAAGTCAGAAAAAACTTGATTTGATCCTCTTCCAGTTCTAGCTATAATTGCGTTATCCGAAAGAATGTCCGGAAGTCCTTGAACTCCAGATCCATTTGAATAGTAGCCAAAGAATGAACTATACATTCCATTAAGAGCAATTTCAAAATTATTTACACTGTTGTAAAAAGTATCAGCATCTCCTTGTGTAAAGGGTGCTATCTCCAATTCATCATCACAAGACGTAAGTCCTAGGGTCATGATGAAAATCGTAATTAAAGTTTTTATTGTTTTCATATTTTATTTTATTTTAAAATCCGATGTCAACACCAAATGTAAGTGACTTAGTTTGTGGGTAACTGAATAAAGAAAATTGTCCAGGTACAAATCCAGCATCGCCAGGGCCGCTATTTTCAGCAGAACCAATACCGATTTCTGGATCTCCTTCATAGTCAGTAAACGTTAGTAAGTTTTGTCCAGTACCATAAATTCTTACTGAAGAAAGACCTGTTCTGTCTAGTAGTTGACTAGGGATGTCGTAAGAAAGAGTTAATGTTCTTAGTCTTACATAATCACCTTTCTCTAAGAATCTAGTAGAGGTTTGGTCAGCTGTTGCTTCAAATAATGGGTTAGGAAGAACATTTTGATCTCCTGGTTGTTGCCAGTAATTGAATGCTTCAACTCTTTGGTTTGAATCGATATTACCGATTTGGACACCTGCAGATCTTTGGAAGTTTTGGATGTAGTTTCCAGCTTTGAAAACAAAATCACCGCGAAGACCAAAGCCTTTGTAACGTACATTTCCGTAAAAACCTCCTTCTATGTTTGCAAGTGGAGATTTACCTTCTAGAGTCTTAGCAAAGTCAGCACTGTATTGATTTGTTACATCTCCATCTGCTGTAAGGTAAAGTGGTTCACCATTTGCGGGATTAACTCCAGCATATTCAACTAAAAAGAAAGTATTGATTTCTTCACCTACACGTAAAATTGTATTTCCATTATTGATGTCTTCACCATCTACGAGTTCTTTAACTTCATTGTCAAGGAAGGCAATGTTTCCTCCTAATGATACTCTCCAGTCTTCTGTTTTGATGGCGTCAAAGTTTAATGCAACTTCTAATCCAGAGTTTTCAATTTTACCAATGTTAGATAAAATTCCATTGTTTCCATCACCTACAAGTCCTGAAATAGGTCTATTTAGAAGAAGGTCTTCAGAAGTCTTTACGTAGTAATCTACAACACCACTAATGCGGTTGTTAAATAGACCAAATTCAACTCCGATATCAGCAAGAAATTGTTGTTCCCACTTAATATCTGGATTTGCTATACCACCTGGTACTGCAGAGCTATTTCCATTGTATGTTCCAAAACCGATAAGGTTAACAAATTGGTTGTTACCTATGTTTTGATTACCTGAACTACCATAAGAAGCTCTTAGTTTAAGGTCGTTAAAAATACTTCCTTCCATAAAATCTTCTCTAGCAATATTCCAAGCAGCACTTCCACTGTAGAAAATCGCATTTTGATTTTCAGGACCAAAACGAGATGACGCATCGTTTCTTACCGATGCAGATACAAGGTATTTACCGTCATAATCATAATCAACAAATAGTCCTTGTGAGAATAAACTGTTACGAACCTCAGTCGACCCACCATCACTAAAATCAGCGGCTACATCTAAGAAAGGAATATCTGCTGTAGGGAATCCTCTACCTGATACGTTAGTACGAGTAAAGATTCTTTCATTGTATTCTAAAAGTACATCAGCACTAATATTGTGCTTCTCTCCAAATGTATCTTTATATCCAAATACGTTACTTACGTTATATTGGAAATCTACATTAAGTGACTCTCTTTGAGTACCAGGGAAGTTTGAATCACCTACAATAGGGTCTAGCGTTCCACCAGCAATAGATCTAGCTACTGTTCTACCTCTGTTAGTAGTTGTACCTACTGCAAATCTGTTTGAAAATTTATCAGAAAACTTTAGGTCTGCAAAAATATTAGCAACAAGCAAGAAGTTTGTGTTAGTTTCAGGTTCAGTTTGTAGTGCCTGTGCAACTGGGAATCCTGAAGTCGTAGGGTTGAATTGAGGTTCACCATCTGCGTTTGTAACTATTTCATTGTTTCCATCTCTTAAGAATAGAGTTTCATAAGGATTTGCGTCGTATAAAAATCTGAAAGGATTTTGAACGTTGTTACGGTCCCTTGGTAAATCTGTAGTACTTCTAGACGCAGAAATATTAGTTCCCACTGTAAGCCAATCTCTAGCTTCATAAGTTGTATTTAAACGGGCTGAGATTCTTTCAAAACCATCAATACGATCAATAATACCTGTGTTTTTGTCATATCCAAGAGACAAGAAGTAGTTGATTTTCTCATCAGCTCCTGATATAGCAAGAGAGTTAGATTGAATGTAACCTTTTCTCAAAAGTGCGTCTTCCCAATTGGTGTCATTTCCAATTAATCTAGCTAATTCTTCAGGTGATGATGTTGCTCCTGGAAGTCCTTGAGCCTGAGGTACACCTAGTGCAGCATATTGTCTCTCAAGTTCTAATTTTTGAGATGCATTCATTAAATCAAATGGATCTGCAATTCTCTCGCTAGTTCCTATAGAAGATCTAAATACAAACTTAGCGTCTTTACTTCTACCTCTTTTTGTAGTAATTAAGATAACTCCGTTTGCTCCTCTTGAACCATATTTAGATACTGTAGCAGCATCTTTAAGTATAGTTAGGGTCTCGATATCGTTAGGGTTGATGTTGTTAACAAACGCAGCCTCAATAGGGGCTCCATCAATTACATATAATGGTGTTGTTGCAGCATTAATCGAACCTACTCCACGAATCTGTACAAATGCAGTTTGACCTGGTTGTCCATTTGCAGCAGTTACCTGTACTCCGGCAGCTTTACCTTGAAGAATGTTATCTACACTCGTAGATGGCACAAAATCTTCAATAGAGCCAGCACTTACGGTTGTTGTAGCTGCTGTAGATAAATCTCTTGAGCGACTTCCATAACCTGTAATAACAACTTCTGCTAGTGAGTTGTCAGCTTCAAGAGTGGCATTGATTGAGTTTTGATTACCAACTTGGATGTCTAAAGTTTTGAAACCAACGTAACTAAAAGAAAGAACATCACTTGATGCTGCTTCAATAGAAAAGTTTCCATCAAAATCTGTTTGAGTACCTGTAGAGGTACCTTTAATTACCACTGTCGCACCTGGAAGTGGTCCATTAGCCTCAGTTACCGTACCCGTAATGATACGACCCTGTGCAAACAGGGCGGAGGCACTTAAAATAGTACAAAGAACAAGTACTTTTTGTAAAAGTGTTTTCATAAAAAAATTTGTTTATTTAAAGCAAAAATCTGTAATAAGATTATTTGAATCACAAACTTTTTTGTTAAAAAAATTAAGATAATTTAACTTTAACTTATTGTTAACTTAGGTTTGTGAAATTGAAGGTAAAATTTTAACCTAATAACTTTTGATTAGAATTATCTATTGCATACATGTCAATCAGTTTTTTCTCGTTTCTTAGAAATTTACTTCAAGAATTATATGGAGTTTAGTGTCTGAAAACCTAAACTCTTGATTATCAAATAGACCATTTGCAATATTTAATTTTAGTATTCCCGTTTTCGTCTGAATGCCAGTGCCTAAGCCAAAACTGTAGAGTTTTCGTTTTGTCTTCTCTATATTGTTTTCAAGGTATCCAAGATCTAAAATTGAGTTGATGTAGATCCCTTCATTTAATTTGTATCTATATTCTGTGTTAAGGGTGTTGTAAAGGTTTGCTAAAAGACTGTTTTCTTCAAATCCTCTAAGAGTTAAAATTCCCCCAAAACGATAAAGCTCGTTTGTTAAGAAATTGTTAGAGATTAAATATTGTGTGGTGCTTTTTGCAAATATGGAGTGTTTATCGCTTAAGGTAAATTCATTTTCTAGTATAGCAGTAAGGGATATTTGTTTGTCTAAGCTTTCTGTGATTTCTCTATTTCCAAAAGTAGCTCTAAAGTGCAAACGTCTTTTTGTAGGAAAAAATAAATTAGTGGATAAATTTTGATGTGTAAATGATGTTGTTAGTCTTTTAGAGGTGAAGTCTTCAAGATTTATAAGTTGAGTAGTTGTATTGTCATTAAGATTTTCTGATTGTTCAGATTCGTACCCTAGAGTAAGGTGGTTTTTTTGATTTAGTTGATAGACTAAATCCAATGACTGCTGTGTTGTGGAAAATGTGCTGTCTTTTCTAAATAGGTTGAGAGATGCTTCAATTCCTAGCGGACTTTTGAAAAGGTAGGGTAGCTTGGTTTTTAAATGGAGCTGCGATTGATCGCCGCCATCTGCTTTGTAATTTAAAATGAATGTTTCTCCATAGTTAAAGTTGTTGGTAAGGAGTAAGTCGAGATAACCATTTAAGCGAAAAGAATTGTCTTCCTCATTTGCAAAGCCTAGAAAGCCATCAAATTTATTAGCATTCTTACGTTCTAAGTATAGGTAGACTGTTGTGCTGTCCGGATTAAAAAGTACTTGCGGATTTTTTATTTGATTTACAAAAGGGAGGTAGGAGAGGTCTTTACTTTGATTATCGAGTTTATCGCGGTTAAATATTTCGCCCTCTTTTAATTTGACACTATGTCTGAGAAAGCTTTTCGGGATATTCGTGTAACCTTCTATTTCAATTCTATCAATTGTCCTGTTTTTTTCAAAAGAAGATTTAAGTGATCCTATGAGATTGTGTTGTGTTGTTTTTGTGATGTTGGTTATTTGAAACGTTGCAAAAGGATTTCCGTTGTTTGAAGCAATGGAGCTTAGTTTCTTTAAGTACGCTTTCGCGAAAGCGGTCTCTATAGTTATACTGTCATTTTTAATTTTATATCCTGTCTGTTTTATATAACTCTCGAGGTTTTCGTGTTTTTTGATTTTTAAAGTTATGTATGGATATGGTTTTTCTAGAAGGAAAGTAGCAATGTATAAGGTGTCGCTTTGTGTAGTTAGATCGTAGCTGCTGTCTAGGTATCCTAAATTTTGAAGTTGTGTGTTTAGGTTTTTCAGTTCGTCTAATGCGGACTGTCTATCTTCAAATGTCGTCCTATAATATGTGTCATCTAGAATGGTAGATTCTGATTGAATATTACTTGTTACTTCTAGTTGGATTCTTGCGTCATTTTTTTGTGCAGACATATTGTGTCTGGCGAAGCAAATAATTAAAAATAGATAGAATAGTTTCAAGTAATATTTTTAGTGTTGTTTTAAAACGAATTTAGGATTACGAAAGTATGCTAGTTTTTTGGTATTCAGAAGTTTTTCCAAATTTTAATCAAAGTGGGTTTGATGGTTAGTAAATTATTCTTACTTTTGCAAACCCTAAATTTGGGTAGATTAAGAAAATTAACAATTAGGTAGAAAGAAATTATGCCAACAATTTCACAATTAGTACGTAAAGGAAGAACCAAGATTACCAAGAAGAGTAAATCTGCTGCCCTTGAATCGTGCCCACAACGACGTGGCGTATGTACTCGTGTTTACACGACTACACCTAAAAAACCAAACTCGGCTATGCGTAAAGTTGCGCGTGTTCGTTTAACAAATGGTAAAGAGGTGAATGCATACATCGGTGGTGAAGGACACAATTTACAAGAGCACTCGATAGTATTGGTAAGAGGTGGAAGGGTAAAAGATTTGCCAGGAGTTAGATATCACATTGTACGTGGAGCCTTAGACACCGCTGGTGTTGCAGGAAGAACGCAATCGAGATCTAAGTACGGTGCAAAACGCCCTAAGAAGTAAATCAACAACACTTTAAGAAGAAGTAATGAGAAAAAAACAGGCCAAGAAGAGACCAATTCTTCCAGATCCGAAATTTAATGATCAGTTAGTGACTCGTTTCGTTAACATGATGATGTGGAGTGGTAAGAAGTCTACTGCATTCAAAGTTTTTTATGATGCAATTGATATCGTAGAAGAAAAAAACACAAACGAAGAGAAAACTGCTCTTGAATTGTGGAAAGATGCTTTATCTAATGTGATGCCACACGTAGAAGTACGTAGTCGTCGTGTGGGAGGAGCAACATATCAGATCCCAAACCAAATCCGCCCAGATCGTAAGATCTCTACGGCTATGAAATGGTTAATTAGTTTTTCTCGTAAGAGAAATGAGAAATCAATGGCTGCAAAACTTGCGGCAGAGATTCTTGCTGCTGCAAAGGAGGAAGGTGCTGCTGTAAAGAAGCGCGTTGATACACACAAGATGGCAGAAGCAAACAAAGCATTCTCACACTTTAGATTCTAAGAAATGGCTAGAGACTTAAAATTTACTAGAAATATAGGTATTGCAGCTCACATTGATGCTGGAAAAACTACGACTACAGAGCGTATCCTTTATTATACAGGTGTAAGTCACAAGATTGGTGAAGTGCATGATGGTGCTGCAACAATGGACTGGATGGAGCAAGAGCAGGAGCGTGGTATTACAATTACCTCTGCTGCTACTACTTGTACTTGGAAGTTTCCAATGGAGAACGCACAGACGCTTCCTGATACTAAGGATTATCACTTTAATATTATAGATACTCCTGGTCACGTTGATTTTACTGTAGAGGTGAATCGTTCTTTACGTGTACTTGATGGTTTAGTATTCTTGTTTAGTGCTGTTGATGGTGTTGAGCCGCAATCAGAAACTAACTGGAGACTTGCAGATAATTACAAAGTGCCACGTATTGGTTTTGTAAATAAAATGGACCGTCAAGGTTCAAACTTCTTAGAGGTTTGTACTCAAGTTAAGGAAATGTTAGGTTCAAATGCTGTGCCTATCGTTCTTAACATTGGTGATGAAGAGGATTTTAAAGGAATTGTCGATCTTGTTAAGAACCGTGCTATCGTATGGCATGAAGAAGGAATGGGAGCAACATTTGATGTTGTTGATATTCCAGAAAACTTAAAAGAGGAAGCAAGAATGCTTCGCGGTAAGCTTATTGAAGAAGTTGCTGCGTATGATGAAAACTTGCTAGAAAAATATATGGAAGATGAGGATTCAATTACAGAAGATGAAGTGCACGCTGCGCTTCGTGCTGCTGTAATGGATATGTCTATCATTCCTATGATCTGTGGTTCTGCATTTAAGAACAAAGGAGTTCAATTCCTTCTTGATGCTGTTTGTCGTTACTTACCTTCTCCTATGGATAAGGAGGGTATCGTAGGTGTAAACCCAGATACAGAAAAAGAAGAATTACGTAAGCCAGATGTAAAGGAGCCTTTTGCTGCTCTTGCATTTAAAATTGCAACAGATCCTTTTGTGGGTCGCCTTGCATTTTTTAGAGCATACTCAGGTCGTTTAGATGCTGGATCTTATGTACTAAACAATCGTTCTGGTAAAAAAGAGCGTATCTCACGTATCTATCAAATGCATGCTAACAAGCAAAATGCGATTGACTATATAGAGGCTGGAGATATTGGAGCAGCTGTAGGTTTCAAGTCTATTAAGACTGGAGATACACTTTCTGATGAGAAGCACCCTATTGTTTTGGAATCTATGGACTTCCCAGATCCGGTAATCGGTATCGCGGTTGAGCCTAAAACTAAAGCAGATGTAGATAAATTAGGAATGGGCTTAGCAAAACTTGCTGAAGAAGATCCTACGTTTACAGTTCGTTCAGACGAGGCTTCAGGTCAGACTATTATATCAGGAATGGGTGAGCTTCACTTAGATGTAATTGTAGACCGTTTAAGAAGAGAATTTAAAGTAGAGGTTAACCAAGGTCAACCACAAGTTGAGTACAAGGAGGCAATTACAAGAGCCGCAGAGCACAGAGAAACTTATAAAAAGCAATCTGGTGGACGTGGTAAATTTGCTGACATCGTATTTACAATAGAGCCTGCAGACGAAGGTGTTGTAGGATTGCAATTTGAATCAGTAATTAAGGGTGGTAACGTTCCTAAGGAATTTATCCCATCTATTGAGAAAGGATTCAAAATGGCAATGGTAAATGGACCTCTTGCTGGTTATGAAGTAGATGCAATTAAAGTAACGTTGAGAGATGGATCTTACCACGATGTGGATTC
The DNA here is from genome assembly GCF_003095655.1 of Dokdonia sp. Dokd-P16. Classification (NCBI taxonomy): domain Bacteria; kingdom Pseudomonadati; phylum Bacteroidota; class Flavobacteriia; order Flavobacteriales; family Flavobacteriaceae; genus Dokdonia; species Dokdonia sp. Dokd-P16. Next base: position 579,149 of record NZ_CP029151.1, on the reverse strand, counting down.
TGATCAACTTTCTTTCGAACTTGCTGCTAAGCTTGGATTTAAAAACTCTGCAAAAGCTGCCAAGGCAGTTATAATGGAGCCTATCATGAAGCTTGAGGTGATTACACCAGAAGAGAACATGGGTGATATTGTAGGAGATTTGAACCGTCGTCGTGGTCAAATGGCAAGTATGGGTGACCGTGCTGGTGCAAAGACTATCAAGGCAACAGTGCCACTTTCTGAGATGTTTGGTTATGTAACAACATTGCGTACGCTATCATCTGGACGTGCAACTTCTACTATGGAATTTTCTCACTACGAGGAAACTCCTGCAAATATTGCAGCAGAAGTTATTGCAGCATCTAAAGGTACAAACGATTAATTACTAAGGAAATGAGTCAAAAAATTAGAATTAAACTAAAATCTTACGATCACAACTTAGTAGATAAAAGTGCTGAGAAAATTGTAAGAACTGTGAAGACAACAGGAGCTGTAGTAACAGGGCCTATTCCTCTTCCAACACATAAGAAAATCTTTACTGTATTACGTTCTCCACACGTAAACAAGAAATCTCGTGAGCAATTTGAGCTTAGCTCTTATAAGCGTTTACTTGATATCTATTCTTCCTCTTCAAAGACTATTGATGCTTTGATGAAATTAGAATTACCATCTGGAGTAGAGGTAGAGATTAAGGTGTGATAGATGTTTACGCTTTCGCGAAAGCGTATTAATTACCACACTAATTTGTCCTGAGCTGCGTGCGAGGGAAAAACGGAAACACACATTCAAGGTCGAACGTGTTCGGCCTTGTTTTTTTTAGAATAGATTTTTTAATAACAAATATTTATAATTATGTCTGGGTTAATCGGAAAGAAAGTAGGTATGACTAGCATCTTTGACGAGAATGGAAAAAATATTCCATGTACCGTTATCGAAGCAGGTCCCTGCGTTATCACCCAAGTCAGAACCACAGAAGCTGACGGGTATGAAGCCCTTCAACTTGGTTTCGATGACGCTAAGAAGGCAAACAAAGCTGCTGCTGGCCACGCCAAAAAAGCAGGAACTGTTGCTAAGCGTAAAGTTGTCGAATTTCAAGGATTTGAAGGAGAGTTTAAATTAGGAGATGCAATTACTGTAGATCATTTTGCTGAAGGAGAATTTGTCGATGTATCGGGAACTTCAAAAGGTAAAGGTTTTCAAGGAGTTGTAAAGCGTCACGGTTTCCGTGGTGTTGGACAAGCTACTCACGGTCAACATAACCGTCTTAGAGCGCCAGGTTCAATTGGGGCAGCATCTTACCCTGCACGTGTATTCAAAGGAATGCGTATGGCAGGTCGTATGGGTGGTGACAAAATAAAAGTTCAAAATCTTAAAGTATTGAAAGTAGTTGCTGAAAAGAATCTACTTGTAGTGAAAGGATGTGTTCCTGGTCACAAAAATGCTTATGTAATCATTCAGAAGTAATGAAGATAGCAGTTGTAGATATCAAAGGAAAAGAAACAGGGAGAAAGGCAGACCTTTCTGATGCTGTTTTTGGAATTGAACCAAACAAGCATGCTGTGTATTTAGATGTTAAGCAATTTCTTGCTAACCAACGTCAAGGAACGCACAAGTCTAAAGAAAGAGCAGAGATTGCGGGTTCTACTCGTAAGATCAAGAAGCAAAAAGGAACTGGTACAGCCCGTGCGGGTAGTATTAAGTCTGGTGTTTTTAGAGGAGGAGGACGTATGTTCGGCCCAAGACCTAGAAATTACTCTTTCAAATTAAACAAAGGATTGAAGAGACTTGCACGTCGTTCGGCACTTACAATTAAGGCTAACGATAACGCAATCACTGTAATAGAAGATTTTAATCTAGACGCTCCAAAAACGAAAGATTTTGTGAATGTTTTGAAAGCCTTAGGGTTAGAGAATAAAAAGTCACTTATAGTGTTGGGAGAGTCAAATAATAACGTATATTTGTCGTCGCGCAATTTAAAGACCGCTAAAGTCGTAAAAAGCTCAGAATTAAGCACTTACGGAATAATGAATGCAAACAACGTTGTGTTCTTAGAAGGGTCTTTAGAAGGTGTTGAAGCAAATTTAGCAAAATAAGACACGATGAGTATTTTAATAAAGCCTGTTATTACAGAAAAAGCAACAAAAGATAGCGAGGAAATGAATCGTTTTACTTTTGAAGTGAGTATGAGAACAAATAAGGTTGAAATTAAGAAAGCGGTAGAAGCTGCTTATGGTGTTTCAGTTGAAAAAGTTCGCACAATGAACGTCCGCCCGGATCGCAAGTCTCGTCATACGAAGTCTGGTGTTCTTACTGGTAAAACAAATGCTATTAAAAAGGCAATTGTACAGCTGGCGGAAGGTGATACAATAGATTTTTATAACAACATTTAAGACAAAAAAATGTCAGTAAGAAAATTAAAACCTATCACTCCAGGGCAGCGATTTAGAGTTGTAAATGGTTTCGACCAGATTACGACTGATAAGCCGGAAAAAAGCCTATTGGCTCCGAAAAAACGCTCAGGAGGTAGAAATAATACGGGTAAGATGACTATACGCCAAGTAGGTGGAGGTCACAAAAAGCGTTACCGTATTATCGATTTTAAACGTAACAAAGAAGGAGTTCCTGCAACTGTTGCGTCAATCCAATATGATCCAAACAGAACGGCGTTTATCGCTCTTCTTGATTATCAAGATGGTGAGAAGCGTTATATTATCGCTCAGAATGGTTTGCAAGTTGGTCAGAACTTAGTTTCTGGTGCAAGTGTAGCTCCTGAGATAGGTAATGCTATGCCACTTTCGGCGATTCCTTTGGGAACTATAATATCTTGTATTGAGTTACGTCCAGGTCAAGGTGCTGTTATGGCGCGTTCGGCGGGTTCATTTGCTCAGTTAATGGCTCGTGATGGTAAGTTTGCTACGGTAAAACTTCCTTCTGGAGAAACAAGATTAATCTTATCAACGTGTATGGCAACAATAGGTGCTGTATCTAATAGTGATCACCAGTTACTTGTATCTGGTAAAGCTGGTAGAAGCCGTTGGTTAGGTCGTCGTCCACGTGTACGTCCAGTAGTTATGAACCCTGTCGATCACCCAATGGGAGGTGGAGAAGGTAAATCTTCTGGAGGTCACCCTAGAAACCGTAATGGTGTACCTGCTAAAGGTTACAGAACGCGTTCTAAGACGAAGTCGAGTAATAAGTATATTGTAGAACGTAGAAAGAAATAATAAGATATGGCACGTTCATTAAAAAAAGGACCTTACGTTCACTATAAGTTAGAAAAGAAAGTTACTGCAAACGTAGAAGGCGATAAAAAGACTGTCATCAAGACTTGGTCTAGAGCTTCTATGATTACCCCAGATTTTGTGGGGCAAACTATTGCAGTGCATAATGGTCGCCAGTTCGTACCAGTATATGTTACTGAGAACATGGTAGGGCATAAGCTAGGAGAATTTTCACCTACGCGCTCTTACAGAGGGCACGGAGCTGATAAGAAAAATAAAGGTAAAAGATAACAGGAGATGGGAGTTCGTAAAAAAGAAGCGGCTAATCGTCGCAAAGAGGCTAATAAGTCTATCGCTTTCGCGAAATTGAATAACTGCCCTACCTCTCCACGTAAAATGCGTCTTGTAGCAGATATGGTACGAGGTACGCAGGTGGAGAGAGCACTTCAGTTGTTGAAATTTAGTAATAAAGAGGCGTCACGTAAAGTTGAGAAACTTGTTCTTTCTGCAGTTGCAAACTGGGAAGCTAAGAATGAGGATGCTAGTATCGAAGATGCTAATCTTTTTATTAAAGAGATCAAAGTGGATTCTGGAACAATGTTGAAAAGACTACGTCCAGCACCACAAGGTCGCGCGCACAGAATTAGAAAACGTTCTAATCACGTAACAGTGATTCTTGGAGCAAAAGATAACACACAAAGCAATTAATTAGATGGGACAGAAGACAAATCCAATCGGAAATCGCCTTGGAATAATCAGAGGATGGGAATCTAACTGGTACGGAGGTAATGACTACGGTGATAAACTTGCCGAAGACGATAAGATTAGACGTTATATTCACGCTCGTTTAAGCAAAGCTAGTGTGTCTAGAGTTATAATTGAGCGTACGCTTAAACTTGTAACCGTTACTATTACTACTGCAAGACCTGGTATTATTATTGGGAAAGGTGGTCAGGAAGTAGACAAGTTGAAAGAAGAGCTTAAGAAACTCACAGGTAAAGAAGTACAAATTAATATCCACGAGATTAAACGTCCAGAGCTTGATGCATTTCTGGTAGGTCAAAGTGTTGCTCGCCAGATAGAAGGAAGAATTTCTTTCCGTCGTGCAATTAAGATGGCTATCGCAGCAGCGATGCGTATGAATGCTGAGGGTATTAAAATCCAGATTTCTGGGAGATTGAATGGAGCTGAAATGGCGCGTTCAGAATCTTATAAAGATGGGCGTATTCCTTTATCTACTTTTAGAGCCGACATAGATTATGCTTTGGTTGAAGCTCACACTACATATGGTAGATTGGGTATCAAAGTATGGGTTATGAAAGGTGAAGTATATGGCAAGAGAGAGCTTTCTCCTTTAGTAGGACTGCAAAATAGCAAGTCTGGAAAAGGTGGTGGAGGTCGTAAGGACAACCGTGGACCACGTCGTAGAAAGTAATTTTTAAAAAGACAGTAAAAAATGTTACAGCCTAGAAAAACAAAATTCCGCAAGCAGCAGAAGGGTCGTATGAAAGGACTAGCTAATAGAGGGCATTTGCTTTCTAACGGTCAGTTCGGTATAAAATCACTCGATTCATCTTTTGTAACTGCGAGACAAATAGAAGCAGCTCGTATAGCAGCAACACGTTACATGAAAAGAGAGGGAACTCTTTGGATTAAGATTTTCCCAGATAAGCCTATCACTAAGAAGCCTTTAGAGGTACGTATGGGTAAAGGTAAAGGTGCTGTAGAATATTGGGCAGCAGTTGTAAAACCAGGACGCATTATGTTCGAATTAGGAGGGGTTCCAGAACCAGTGGCAAAAGAGGCATTACGTCTTGCGGCTCAAAAACTTCCAGTAAGAACTAAGTATGTCGTAGCTAGAGATTTTTCAGCTGAATAAATTATAGTACTATGAAACAATCAGAGGTAAAAGGATTATCTGTAGCAGAATTGCAAGAAGAGCTTGGAAAAGCAAAAAGATCTTACATGGATCTTAAGATGGCGCACGCTATCTCTCCACTTGACAATCCTATTCAACTGCGTTCTATGAGACGTACAGTCGCTAGAATTGCAACTGAATTAACTAAAAGAGAACAATAACGCTGCTTAAGATGGAAAAAAGAAATTTAAGAAAAGAGCGTGTCGGTGTAGTAACTAGTAACAAGATGCAAAAGTCTATCGTTGTTGCCGAAGTTAAAAAAGTAAAGCACCCTATGTATGGTAAATTCGTTTTAAAGACGAAGAAGTATGTAGCACACGACGAAACAAACGACTGCAACGAAGGAGATACAGTTAGGATCATGGAAACACGTCCTATGAGTAAATCAAAGACTTGGAGACTAGTAGAAATCATTGAAAGAGCGAAGTAATGTTACAGCAAGAATCAAGATTAAAAGTAGCAGATAATACCGGAGCAAAAGAAGTTTTGACTATCCGTGTATTAGGAGGTACTAAGAGAAGATATGCTTCTGTAGGGGATAAGATTGTAGTATCTGTAAAAGATGCTACACCTAACGGTCAAATTAAAAAAGGAGCCGTATCTACAGCAGTAGTTGTACGTACTAAGAAGGAAGTACGTCGTCCAGATGGATCATATATCCGTTTTGATGATAACGCTTGTGTTCTTTTAAATGCTCAAGGTGAGATGCGCGGTACTCGTGTATTTGGACCAGTAGCAAGAGAGCTTCGTGACAAACAGTTTATGAAGATTGTATCATTAGCACCAGAGGTGCTTTAATACAGACAATAAGATGACAAAGCTTAAAATAAAAACGGGAGATACAGTTAAGGTTATTGCTGGAGATCACAAAGGGTCTGAAGGTAAAGTCGTAAAAGTATTTATCGAGAAGAACAAAGCAATCGTTGAGGGTGTTAACATGGTGAAGAAGCACGAAAAGCCAAGCGCCGCAAATCCTCAAGGTGGAATTAAAGAAAAAGAAGCGCCACTTCAAATTTCTAACTTATCTTTGATGGATAAGGATGGTAAGACTACGAGAGTAGGTTACCGTATGGAAGGAGATAAGAAGGTACGCTTTGCAAAGTCTAACAACGAAATATTATAGTGATGGGATACGTACCAAGACTAAAACAAGAGTTTAAAGACCGCGTAACGCCAGCCCTTCAAGAAGAGTTTGGTTACAAAAATATTATGCAGGTACCTCGTCTTAATAAGATTGTAGTATCTCGTGGTGTTGGAGCTGCGGTTGCAGATAAGAAGCTTGTAGAAAATGCTGTTGAGGAGCTTACGCTTATCACAGGACAGAGAGCTATCTCGACAATGTCTAAGAAGGATGTTGCGACATTTAAATTACGTAAAGGAATGCCTATTGGTGCCAAAGTTACTTTACGTGGAGAGCGCATGTATGAGTTTTTAGATAGACTTGTTACATCTGCACTTCCACGAGTACGTGACTTTAACGGAATCAATGCTACAGGTTTTGATGGTCGTGGTAACTACAGTATGGGAGTTACAGAGCAGATTATCTTTCCTGAAATCAATATTGATAGAATCAAGAAAATAGATGGTATGAACATCACTTTTCAAACTTCTGCTCAAACTGATAAGGAAGCAAAATCATTACTTGCAGAACTAGGTTTACCTTTTAAAAAGAATTAAGATATGGCTAAAGAATCAATGAAAGCCCGTGAGGTAAAGCGTGCTAAAACAGTTGCAAAATATGCTGAGAAACGTAAGGCTTTAAAAGAAGCTGGAGATTACGAAGGATTGCAAAAGTTACCTAAGAACGCTTCACCTATACGTCAGCACAATCGTTGCAAACTTACAGGTCGTCCTAAGGGTTATATGCGTCAGTTCGGATTATCACGTGTGATGTTCCGTCAGATGGCAAACCAAGGATTAATACCAGGAGTTAAGAAAGCGAGCTGGTAATACAAAGAGTATAAATTGGTAGAAGGTTCTTTTTATGCTTTCGCGAAAGCGGGACTAGAGAAAACCACTACCGTAACTATAATTAAATGAATACAGATACTATTGCAGATTTCCTGACACGTGTGCGTAACGCATCGGCAGCAAATCACAGAGTGGTCGAGATTCCAGCATCAAACCTTAAGAAGGCGATGACTAAAATCTTATTTGACCAAGGGTACATTCTTAGCTACAAGTTTGAAGAAGGTAAAGCGCAGGATACTATCAAGATTGCCTTGAAGTATGATCGCATTACTAAAGAAGCTGTTATTAAGGATATACAAAGAATAAGTAAGCCTGGTTTACGTAAATATTCTTCATCAACAGAGATACCTCGTATATTGAATGGACTGGGAATTGCTATTGTTTCAACTTCTAAAGGAGTTATGACAGGTAAGCAAGCGGCTCAACACAATGTTGGAGGAGAGGTACTTTGTTACGTTTACTAATCAGATAAAAAGACAACAAGATGTCAAGAATAGGTAGAAGCCCAATTACAGTTCCAGATGGTGTTACGGTAAACGTAGCAGATGGTATTGTAACGGTAAAAGGAAAATTAGGCGAGCTTACGCAAGAGTACTCTGGTATAGATATTAAAATCGAAGACGGAACTATTACTCTTGAGCGTGACTCAGATAAGAAGGATGTTCGTGCAAAGCACGGACTATACAGGTCTTTGATTGCAAACATGATTGAAGGTGTATCTAACGGTTTTGAAAAGAAATTAGAACTTGTAGGTGTAGGTTATAGAGCGAGTAACCAAGGTAATAAACTTGATCTTGCTGTAGGATTTTCTCACAATATAGTTTTGGATATAGCTCCAGAAGTGAAAGTAGAAACAGTTTCTGATAAAGGAAAAAATCCTATTATTAAACTTACTTCACATGATAAACAACTTGTAGGACAAGTAGCTGCAAAAATACGCGGTTTCCGTAGACCAGAGCCTTATAAAGGTAAAGGTATCAAGTTTGTAGGAGAGATAATTAGAAGAAAAGCAGGTAAATCTGCATAATACATAGAGAAATGGCATTATCAAAAAGTGAAAAAAGAAATAGAATTCATCTTAGAATTCGTAAGACTATTTCTGGATCTGCGGAGAGACCAAGACTCTGTGTATTTAGAAGTAATAAAGAGATTTATGCTCAGTTAGTAGATGACCTTACGGGGAAAACTATTATGGCAGCATCGTCACGTGATAAAGATATCGCAGCTGCAAAATCAAGTAAGACTGAAACTGCAAAGCTTGTAGGTAAGGCAATCGCTGAAAAAGCTACAAAATCTGGAGTAGAGGCTGTAGTATTTGACAGAGGTGGTTACTTATATCACGGAAGAATTAAACAACTAGCAGAGGGCGCAAGAGAAGGCGGTCTTAAATTCTAAGAAGTATGTATCAAGATTATAAAAACGTAGAGTTAGTAAAACCATCTGGGTTAGATCTTAAAGATCGTTTAGTTGGTGTACAGCGTGTTACTAAGGTAACTAAAGGAGGTAGAGCTTTTGGATTTTCTGCTATTGTTGTAGTAGGTGATGAGAATGGAGTAGTAGGTCACGGTTTAGGAAAGTCTAAAGAAGTAGCTTCTGCAATTGCAAAGGCTATGGAAGATGCTAAGAAAAACTTAGTTCGTATTCCATTAAATAAAGCAACTATCCCTCACGAACAGAAAGGTAAATTTGGAGGAGCTCGTGTACTTTTATTACCTGCAGCAGCGGGTACTGGAGTTATCGCGGGTGGTGCAATACGTGCAGTACTTGAATCAGTTGGGATACATGATGTATTATCAAAGAATCAAGGATCTTCAAATCCACATAACGTAGTTAAGGCAACTTTTGATGCTTTACTTAAGTTAAGAAGTGCTGAGACAGTTGCAAAGCAACGTGGTATCACACTAGATAAAGTGTTTAAAGGATAAATCAAGGACAATGGCAAAAATCAAAGTAACAAAGGTTAAGAGTGCAATAAACCGCACTCAGAACCAAAAGAGAATTTTAGAATCTCTTGGGTTAAGAAAAATAGGCCAGGTAAAGGTGCATGATAATACACCTAACATCCTTGGTATGGTAAGTAAAGTTAGTCACTTAGTTTCTGTAGAGGAAGCTTAATATAAATAACAGATGGAGTTAAATAACTTAAGGCCTGCAAAAGGAGCTGTTAAGAAAAACGATAGTCGTAAAGGTCGTGGTCAGGCAACTGGTCAAGGTGGTACGGCTGGTCGTGGACACAAAGGACAGAAGTCTCGTTCAGGATACAGTAAGAAAATTGGTTTTGAAGGAGGGCAAATGCCACTTCAACGTCGTGTTCCTAAATTTGGATTTACAAATATCAACAGAAAAGAGTATGCAGGTGTAAACCTTGATACATTACAAGAGTATGTTGATGCTGGGCGTTTGACGGAAGAAGTATCTATTGAGTCTCTTATGGAAGCTGGATTAGTTGGTAAAAACGATCTAGTTAAGATATTAGGTAGAGGAGAGCTTAAGGCTAAAATTAAAGTATCTGCACATAAATTTACTGCAACTGCAAAGGCTGCTGTTGAAGCTGCTGGCGGTGAAGCTGTAACGCTATAATTGATATAAGAGGATGAAATTTATAGATACAATAAAGAATATCTGGAAGATTGATGAGCTAAGGAATAGAATACTCCTTACGCTCACACTTCTCCTCGTATATCGTTTTGGTGCTCAAGTAGTACTTCCTGGTATAGATGCTTCACAACTTGGGGGTCTTCAGGATAGTACGGATCAAGGTTTGTTAGGTCTTCTAGCTGCATTTACAGGTGGTGCATTTTCTAATGCATCAGTTTTTGCGTTGGGGATTATGCCATATATATCTGCTTCTATTGTAGTGCAGTTAATGGGAATAGCAATACCTTATCTGCAGAAGCTACAAAAGGAGGGTGAAAGTGGACGACGAAAAATCAACCAAATAACTAGATGGTTAACTATTGCAATCTGTTTATTACAGGCACCAGGATATCTTGCTGCGTTACCTGCATTAGGAGTTCCTTCTAGCGCTTTTGTTATGGGTTTAACACCTACATTCTATATATCATCTGTATTTATTTTAGTTACAGGTTGTGTTTTTGCTATGTGGTTAGGTGAAAAGATTACAGATAAAGGTATCGGTAATGGTATTTCACTTTTAATTATGGTGGGTATTATTGCAACGATGCCTATATCATTTGTACAAGAATGGGTAGCTCGTGTTAATGAGTCAAACGGTGGTTTAATCATGATACTCATAGAGTTAGTGATTTGGTTTGTTATTATCTTGTTGTGTATTTTACTTGTTATGGCAGTACGTCAAGTGCCGGTTTCATATGCAAGAAGAACAGCGACTGGAGCCTATGAAAAAAATGTTTTTGGTAGTAGACAATTTTTACCACTAAAACTTAACGCTTCTGGGGTAATGCCTATTATCTTTGCGCAGGCAATTATGTTTGTTCCTGGGTTGATAGGTGGTGCAAGTTTCTTGGCAGATACCACTGCTGGAACTTGGTTACAAACCAACTTCGGAAATAACATTTTTGGTTTTTGGTATAACCTTGTGTTTGCATTATTGATTATTGTTTTTACATATTTCTATACAGCAATCACAGTACCTACTAATAAAATGGCAGATGATTTAAAACGTAGTGGTGGCTTTATAGCTGGCATACGTCCAGGATCTGAAACTGCTGAATATTTAGATAGAATAATGTCGCAGATTACTCTTCCGGGTTCTGTGTTTCTTGCTCTTATCGCTATATTTCCTGCAGTAGCAGTTAATGTATTAGGTATGCAACAAGGATGGGCATTGTTTTATGGAGGTACATCACTATTAATTATGGTTGGTGTAGCTATAGATACTATGCAACAAGTAAATTCTTATCTTTTGAATAAGCATTACGATGGTCTTATGAAATCAGGTAAAAACCGAAAAGCAGTAGCATAATGGCAAAGCAAGCAGCAATAGAGCAAGATGGATCTATAATCGAGGCATTGTCTAATGCAATGTTTAGAGTAGAGTTAGAAAACGGTCACGTTGTGACAGCGCATATCTCAGGTAAAATGCGTATGCACTATATCAAATTATTACCTGGGGATAAAGTAAAATTAGAAATGAGTCCTTACGATTTATCAAAGGCTCGTATAACTTACCGCTATTAAGCGGAAAAAAGCTGGATATGAAAGTAAGAGCATCCATTAAAAAAAGAAGCGCCGATTGCAAGATCGTTCGTCGCAAAGGAAGATTATACGTAATCAACAAAAAGAATCCTAGGTTTAAACAAAGACAAGGTTAATAGTTATGGCTAGAATTGCAGGGATAGATATCCCAAAACAAAAGAGAGGTGTAATTGCATTAACGTACATCTTTGGAATCGGAAAGAGTAGAGCAGAAGAAATTCTTGCAGCTGCTAATGTATCAGAAGATAAAAAAGTATCTGATTGGGATGACGACGAAATAGGTCGCATACGTGATGCTGTTGGTACATTTACAATAGAAGGAGAACTTCGTTCAGAAGTTTCTTTGAACATTAAACGTTTGATGGACATTGGTTGTTACCG